>JBKBUS010000069.1:0-7358 GCA_046290035.1 Brevundimonas sp. | reverse complement strand
GTCGCGCTCCGATACGATCGGTCATGATTTGAATTGAGGTCGCCGAAGCGGGCGCGAATTCGGCGCGGCGGCGGCGGAGCACGCCAGGCGGAGCGAGCGCCGCGGTCGTATACTCGCCAGCTCAGGACCGGCAGCTGGAAATCGAAGGCCGCGGAGAGCGGATATATCTGCGTTCGGTGGCGATCAGACGCCAACGCACGGCCTCACAGGCCCGGATTGTGGCGACGATGCGGCGTAGAACAGGGTCGTGAAAGGGTGTTCCCGCCAGGGCCGAAGGTCGCGCTGGAGATCACCGGCTGACGGCACAGCGCCAGATCGACTCACCACCCGGCGGCGTATGCTCACCGAAGGCGAAGGCGAAGGCGAAGGATCGGCCGCCTTCTCGGCGGGCTGCGAGAGCGTGTCCCAGTTCAGCCGGGAGTACGCGCACATGTTCGGCGATCCGCCGCGGCGCGAGACGAAGCACGCGGGGCTGGATCTGACAGGCAACCTTCCAGGATCGGTCGCCGTCGCTGAAGTCGTCTGGGAATACGGGGGGCCATCGCGCCAGGACAAGGCCCGAATCTGCATGGTTTGGGCGTGCTTAACATCCTGACCATTCCCCTTGGAGTATCTTCGGGACCCAGTCGTACAGACACGCCTGAACACTTCTGGTACGACTCCATTGGCATGCCGGTGCCAGGTGAGGTTGAGATACAGCAAATGCCGAATTGCCCGCCTGAAACCATATGCATATTAGTCAATCCCGTTGTCAGATGCTTGGGTATCCGCGTGCGTTGCGGGTTGGTGAGAGAAACCGTTGCGTGACTGAGATCAATTTTTCGGGGGAGCCGAGGGATCCATTTTGGGCCGAGTACGATTCGGTTCGAGTCGCTTTGCGCAGGGGCGATCCTGGTGCGGCCGACAGGCTCGAATTTTTGGCGGATAGTGGCTCAATATTGAGTATGGTTCTCTTGGCGGACGAAATGCGCAAGGGTGGGGGAGTGTATAAGCAAGATTTGGTGTTGGCCAAGAAGTGGTACCAATTTGCTATTGATGCGGGTTCTGTAAGAGCATTTTATGGTCTGGGTCTAATAAACCTGTATTACCGGGAGTATTCTCAAGCGATATATCATCTGGAGAAAGCTTCCGAGTATGGGTATGCACCAGCCATGGGGGCGCTTGGGAGTGTTCACTTCAAGGGTCTGGGTGTTGACAGGGATAAGCGTAAAGGTGAGCATCTCTGGCGACGAGCATCAGAACTGGGTCATTTGAATTCGAGAATGATCCTTGTGAGCCGCCAGGTGCGTGGTCATTACGGAGTGCGAGGCTTTATAGAAGGTCTGTTGAATTTGTTCCCCGTGTCCTTCGATCATGCGAAGACCCGTTCTCACGACCCAGATAGTGAGCGATTGTCATAGGCGTGGTCGGCTTGTGTTTTGACGTTGCGATACATGGCCGACTGCCGCGCGATCCTCCAGTACTGCCTCAGCCTGCGGTGTGGTGCTGACGCGGGTCGCCCGTTGCGCGCCATGGCTCTCAGTGGCGCCGACGGCCCGATCGCCAGACAGCGGAGGGGACGCCGTCGACTCTCAGCGCCCCGGATTATCGGAAGAAGCGACCGGAGCTGCGGCGGTTGCCAGCGCCAATGTGGAAGAGGGCGACAGTTCTGAGATCCGCTTCGCTCGGACGGTTCACGAGCTCGACGCCCCATTCGGGCAGACAAGCCCGGATCGAAGGTCAGCTGTCGGAAGCGGAACCCTCCGGCCAGACGGCCACGGCACGGGGGCGGTCAGGGCGCGGAACTCCGTTACGCCGCAGCCGACCGGGCGCGCTCCACCGTCCGCTGGGTGGTGACCAGAACGGGGATGGGATCGACTTCGCCGACCTTATGGGCTGCTGAGTGAGGCGTCAGAGCGGCTCAGGGCGTTAGGTGAAGCAACCGCTCAGCGACATCCAGCAGCAGACGCTGATCTCGGGCGCCGAGGCCGTCGGCGATCTCAGCGAGCCGCACCACCGCCGGCGACCTGGGCGTCAGGGCGGTGCGTTCGGCCGGCTCCACGTCCATGAGCATCTCGGGGCGCGTCTGCAGAGCCTCGGCGATCAGGATGAGGGCCGGGGCTGAGACGCGGTTCGCCCCGCGTTCGTATTTCTGCACCTGCTGAAACGTGATCCCCAGCGCTCGCCCCAGGTCCGACTGGCTCATCCCGAGGGCCTCGCGCCGCTCTCGGATGGCTGCGCCGATGCGCTGGGCCAACGCCTGTTGATCCGCCCGAACTTTCCTGGTCTGCGCCACCCCAGCCTCCTCCAGAGCGCCCGTTTTATGGCGGGCCTGGAGGCGTGACACAACCTCGGGACGGCCTCAGGCGGCTTTCAGAAGCGCCCCGCCGCCGCCGCTCAACCACCGCAGAAGGGTCTGGAGCGCCACGGTGTCGAGCCCGTCGCTCCGCCCGCCCGCCTCCAGGCTCGCCAGCACCACCTCGATCATCGCGGCCGCCTCGCCGGCTGAGCGAGGCCTGTGTTTGAGGATGGCGACCTCCACGTGTTCGAGGTCGTCGGTCGCCGCAGGATCTTCGCTCGTCGCGAGGCGACGGTAGGTCTCAACGGCGTGGTTGAACGTCAGTCGATGAGCCATCTGTCAGGACTCCCTTGGCCCGTTTCACGGCTTCGAGCTCGATCAGGCCGAAGCCGAACGTGAGAATGCAGGCGCCCCAGATGCCGATCCGCACCGATACGGCTGTATCGACGAGATGATCGGAGCCCATCAGCGGGGCGAGGTGCGTCAGCATGGCCAGGAGTTGAAGACTCGCGAGGCTCAGAAGCCACCATCGGTCAACAAGGTTGGCCATGGCGAAAAGCAGCATCAGCGCCAGGAGGTCGACGACGGCGACCCCCCAGCGGACCCCACCCGCAGTCGGGCCGTCCACGACATCAGTGACCAGCGCCGCGACGATCACAAGAGCCGCCGCGAGCCGCTCGATCCCGCCGCCTCGCCAGGCGATCAGGGTCAGCAGGGCGATCCCGACCAGGAACAGGACGATGCCTGTCACGCTGCGGCGGCGACGCCCTTCAGCCCGGTCGTGGGGCGGGCGTCCTTATCCTCAAGCGGGCCCATGGCGCTCGTGGGGATGCCGAACGCTTCGGCGTCTGTCGCCAGGCGATCATGCGCCTGGATCAGTCGGGCCCGAGTTTCGCTGAGCTGACCGAGCGCCGAGATGCAGTTGACCAGCGCCTTGTGACCTGCGTGCGCGGCGAAACCGGCGGCAGCGCGCTCCGAGGTCATCTCGCGAATGAGCTCCGCGACCGCGGCGATGTTGGCGTCGGTGGAGCGCTCCGCCGCCTTCAGGCGATCGGCGATGCGACGAACGAACAGGTGTCTTTCCATAGCTTCCATCCCTCTTCAGGCGCCGCGCAACCACCACTGCTGGACCCTGTCGAACAGAGCCAGAAGCGCCGGCAGAGCGCCCGCGAAGATCAGGAGCCAGACGACGCTGAGGCCCATGACCAGTCCGGCCCGGTTCAGCACGCCCGATGGCGGCGGTCGCCACCATCCCCCGCCTTCGCCGGCCCGCTCAGTGGGCGATGGCCCAGCGGTCGCGGCGAGAGCAGCAGGACCGAATCTCGCCTCGGGATGACAGAAGACAGGTCGGGTATCGTCCGTGTATCCGGCGTGTAAGACCCGGGCGGCCCCGCCGCGGCCGCTCACGCCGAGCTTGTCGTAGCTCCGGTGGAGCGCGCCGGTGACGGCCCGCACGGTGACGCCGAGCTCATTGGCGATGGCGCTGTCTGAGAGGCCGCTGACCGCGAGCCGGATGCACTCGGATTCCCTGACCGTCAGCCGGACTGGTTCCATCTGCGCTCCCCAACAAGGTCGAGACTAACGCGAGAATCAGAAGGTTAACAACGGCGCGGCGCCGCGGCCGAGCGCCGACTGCTGCAGACGGCTGCGGGGCGGCCCTTCATCTGCCCAAGCCGATCAGCGCGGCCGCCCTGTTCGACGCCCTGAAGGCGGTCGGCGACAGCCGGACGGACGATGACGCGTCGTCCGAGCCCAGAAGCGCGCCGCGGACGCGGCTCAGACCGGCTCCTGAAGGTCCCGTCCGTCAACCGGCGGCTCACCGCCGACCGGGCGCTCGAAACCGCCTCGCCTGTCGCGGCCCCGGAGCCTGCGGCCGCCAGTCTCGTTTCGGAGCCGCCGCCCTCCGCGCCGGGGTTCGCCCGTCATAGCTGAGGACAGGTTCGAGGACGGGGAGCACGGCGTCGTCGCGCCGCCGAAGGGGGGGGCAGCAGGCGCGGGGCCGAGATGGTGTTCGGGCCCGCGTGCAGAACCTCATCGCAGCGCCCCGGTCGAGGGGGAGACCGCGTCGCGCCGTACGACATGAACTGAGACGCGCCGCGCCTGCGCCGCGCGTAGCTCATTCGACGTCCAGATAGTCCCCTTCGAAGGGGAAGCGGCTGGCCCAGAGCGCGCGCAGCTCGGGCAGATCATCGACCCGGCGAACCACCTGGCCCAGCCGCGGAGCCGCCTGATGGAAACGCCGCCGCAGAGGCCGCCAGCGGCTGACGACGGCGACATACAGGTCCAGCACCGTCAGCCGGTCGCCGAGGATGTAGGTTCCAGGCCTCGTCTGACGTTCCATCATCCCCCAGCAGGCCGCGATGCGATCGGCGGTAAGGCGATCGACCTCAGCCTCCGCGGCGGGATGACGCCCCACCAGTCGCGTGGGGTCGTCTCGCACCCAATAGAGGGCGTAGATCGCTGCGGAGACGAAACACATCCACCTCAGGAACTGTCCGCGTCGGGCGTCGTGGATGGGGGGCGCCAGACCGGCCTCCGCATGGCGGTCGGCGAGCCAGATCAGGATGGCCGCGCTTTCGGTGATCGTCTCCCCCTCAGGCGTCACCAGGACCGGGACCTGTCGCATGGGATTGTGAGGCGACATGCGCTCTCGCTCGGCCTCGGAGGCGTAGGTGACGATGTCCTCCACCCGGTAAGGCGCCCCGATCAGGGTGAGCGCGGCCTCCACCGGCGTCGATCCGGAGCCCACAGCGCCATAGACGAGATAGGTCATCAGCACCTCCTTCGGATGTGTGACCCTACGGGCCAGGGCGTCGGCGCAGGCGAATTGACTCGCTGGGGCGGACGGATCGCCTTAACATGTATCTCGCATTGTAGATACAATGCAGGTGAAGAGCACGACCGGGGAGGCCGCCAGTGAATCGCGCCCTTGCGTTCGGCGCGCGCGCCACGCGCAGCGCCATGCTGTTCTCCGTCGCGGCGGGGATCGCCGGGATCGTCATCGCGGTCGGATGCGCCGTCGAGGCCGATCTTCGCCCTGAGCCGCTCGTCTGGGGCCTGCTTGTCCTGTTCGCCTTCGATCTGACCGGCGGGGTCGCGGCCAATGCGGATCCCTCCAACTGGGCGGTGTCGCCGCAGCCCTCCTGGCGCAAGCTCGCCTTCGCCGTCATCCACGTCCACCCGATCGTGCTCGCGGCCCTGATGGCGCCGGACCATCTCGTCTGGGCGGGGGCCCTCTGGCTCGCCACGATCGTGACGGTCGCTTTCGCCTGGGTGGTCCCCACAGATCTCCGCCGGCCCTTTCTCCTCACCGTGGCGGCGGTCATCCTCGCTGACCACGCCGCAGCCGCGCCTGAGGGGCTTGAGTGGCTTGCGCCCGTTTACGTTCTGAAACTGGTCGCGGCCTACGCCTGGCGGATCTCGGGCCCGGCGACGCCGGCCTCATCCGCCCCCGGGACCTGATCCTGCAGCGCGCGAGCCCGCGCGCTCAGCATAAAGGCGCGCGAGGGCGATCATGTCCTGATCGGCGAAGGGCGAACGGGCGGCCTGCTCGAAGAGCTCGGCGGCGACCTCCAGCAGCGGCGTGAACGCGCGCGCCGAGCGAGCCTCGCGCTGGATCAGGTCGGCGTTCTTGAACACGTCCCGGAGCGTCGCCTGCGGCGTCCAGTCGGCGGCACGCAGTTTGTCGAGCTTCGCGAGCGCGACCGGGCTGGACAGCGGGCCTGCGGCGATGATGCGCGCGAAGACCTCCAGGTCGAGGCCGGCGGCCCCGGCGAAGGCCGCGGCTTCGGCGAGGCTCGCGACCATGGCGACGAGATAATGATTGACCGCGAGCTTCATGCGCAGGGCGTCGCCGGCGCGGGACCCGCACCGGAACATGCCCGCGCACATGGGGGCGAGCAGCGGCTCGACCGCCTGGACGTCGGCCGGCTCACCCGCCAGCATCGCCACGAGCGTCCCGGCCTCCGCCGGTCCCCTGGACCCGGAGACCGGAGCTTCGACATAGCGACCGCCGGCGGCCGCCGCCTCATCGGCGAGGCGTTTGGCGTAGGCGGGACTGAAGGTCCCCATGTTGATGAGGGTGCGGTCCGCGATCTCGACGCCCCAGCGGCCGGCGGAGCGACCCAGCACCGCGTCCATGGCGGTCTCGTGCGCCAGCATCAGGATCACGCCGGCGTCGGCGGCCCGGAAGACGTCGTGGGGGGCGTCCGCGACGCGGGCGCCGGCCTTCGCCAGCACCGAGCTCGATGCGGACGTCCGGTTCCACACGACCAGGGGAACGCCGGCGCGCGCAAGGTTCAGGGCCATCGGTCGCCCCATGATGCCCAGTCCGATGAAGCCGAGCGTCACGCGTCAGGGGTCCGCTTGAGCGCCGAAGGATCGAAGAAGACCTCGTTGCGGAAGATCCTGCCGTTCCGCAGCTGAACGAGACAGACGCCGCTGAAGGCCCGCTCCGGGTCCGCCAGCCTGCAGGTCCAGAAGTTGACGAAGCCGTGGGGTATCGGCGGCGACCGATCGTGGGTCCACACCCAGTCGGGAAAGCGCGCCAGCAGGCGGTCGAAGTAAAGCAGCAGCGCCGCTCGACCGACGACGCCGTCCGGCCGCGCCGGGTCCGCATAGACCGCATCGTCGGTGTAGAACTCGGCGAGCCGCGCCGCGTCGCCCCCGGTCCAGGCGGGAAGCCAGCGGTCGCAGAAGGCGGCGGCGGCGTCGGGGCCATAGCCTGTGAACGTCGCGTCGGCCTCAGGGGAGGGCGACCGGGGCTCGGCCGGGAGCACGACGGCGGGGTCCTCCACCCCGAAGGCGGCCAGCGCGCGCGCGACCCAGCCGCGCACATTCGGAAATCCGGCGAGATCGAAGCCGCCATCGGGCGCGAAGCGGGTGTAGGGGAGGAGCGCCAGGTCCGCCAGGCTCGGCCTGCGGCCCGCGAACCAGGCGCGGTCCCGCAGATGGGTCTCCATCACCTCCAGCGCCTCCAGTCCTTTGGCGAGGAGGCGGGGCTCGATGTCGGCGTCCGCATGCCCCTGGTAGACCTTCTGAAAGCGACGCACCGCCAGGAAGGGCTCGTGGCTGTACTGCT
>JBKBUS010000410.1:0-1697 GCA_046290035.1 Brevundimonas sp. | reverse complement strand
TCGGCCGACGCCGCCCCCGCCGGCGCCGCCCCGGTGTACAAGGCGGCGGACGGGCACTTCTGGGCCCAGGCCCGCATCGACGGCCGGGCGGTGAAGGTGCTGGTCGACACGGGCGCGAGCGTCGTCGCCCTGACGCCCGAGGACGCGGCCCGGCTAGGTCTCGACCCGGCGCCCGAAGAGTTCCGGCACGCCGTGCAGACCGCGAACGGCCAGACTCTGGCGGCGGCGGTCACGCTGGACGAGGTTCGGATCGGCTCGGCGCGCGTCGAGGACGTCGAGGCGCTGATCGTGCGGGACGGCCTGCCCTACTCGCTTCTGGGCATGAGCTATCTTGGGCGGCTGAGCGCGTTCGAGGCGCGCTCCGGATCGCTGATCCTGAGGCCCTAGAGCGCCTTCAGCGCCACGGAGAGCGCCGTCAGCGCGAGGAACGCCGCGAAGGCGCGCCTCAGCGCACGCTTCGGCAGGCGGTGCGCCAGGCGGGCGCCGTAGGGGGCGACGGCGGTGGTCACCACCCCCATCAGGACCACGGCCGGCAGGTTCACATAGCCGAGCGACAGCGGCGGACGGCCCTCGGCCGACCAGCCCGCGATGACGAAGCCGATCGCGGCCGGAACGCCGATCGCCACGCCGAAGCCCGAGGCGGTGGCCACCGCCTGATGGATGGGTCGGCCGCACAGGGTCATCAGCATGCCGCCCAGCGACCCGCCGCCGACCCCCATCATGGCCGAGAGCGTACCGATGCCGGTCCCCAGCGCCCCTCGCAGCGAGCCGCCGGGCAGGTCCTTGGCCAGGGTCAGCCGCTCAGGCAGCAGTCCCATCTGGATCGCCACGACGGTCAGACTGACGCCATAGACCACCCCGAGCACCGCCTGGGAGGCGACGCCCGCGAGCGCCGCGCCGAGCGCGCCCCCGACGGCCACCCAAGGTATCCACGTCCTCAGCACCGCCTCGTCCACCGCGCCGTGGCCGCGGTGGGCCCGCAGCGACCGCCAGGACGTGGCGATGATGATGGCGAGCGAGCTGCCGACCGCCACATGCAGGTTGGCCGGTCCGCCGAGGCCCAGCACGTCGAAGGCGTAGAACAGCGCCGGGACGATCACCGTGCCGCCCCCGACCCCGAAAAGTCCCGCCACGAGCCCGGCCAGGACGCCCGCGCCGAGCAGCGCCGCGGCGAGGGTCGCAAGGTCGGGGATCTGCGCGCTCACGCCGCCTCGGCGCGGCGGCGCTCGGCGTCCCGTACGGCCTCGACCGCGCGATCCAGCACCTCCAGACCCGCGCCGGGTTTGATCGAGTCCACCGTCAGGATGCGGCGGAAGGCCCGCGCGCCCGGCCGGCCGTGCATCAGCCCCAGCATGTGGCGCGTCATCGCCGCCAGCCCCACGCCCTCGGCGAGCCGCGCGGCCATGTAGGGGCGATAGGCCTCGAGCGCCGCATAGGCGTCCACGTCCGACTGGGCGACGCCGAAGACGCGCCGGTCCGCTTCGCCCAGGATCGCTGGGGTGTGATAGGCCGCCCGCCCCAGCATGGCCCCGTCCAGACCCCGGCTTTCCGCCAGCGCGTGATCCAGGTCGGCCAGGCCGCCCCAGCGGTGCGGGTCCGCCAGGCGCTCCATCCTGGTCTCCTCCGACAGCCGCACCCGCACCCGGGAAAGCACCCGCTCCAAATCAGTGCCGCCGCAGCAGGGACACACCGGGGCG
>JBKBUS010000068.1:0-7405 GCA_046290035.1 Brevundimonas sp. | reverse complement strand
CCTGCGCTCGGCGCCCGCGCGGCGCGAGCCCGGTGGCGTCCTCGACCGGTCGGCGCTAGACCGCCCCCGTCGCCGTTCGGCGCGTTCAGTTACTCCAGCCGAAGGCGCGTCCTTTGGATATCTATCTGCCGATCGCCGAGGTTTCGGTGAATGCGCCGCTGCTGGTCCTGCTCGGCGCCGTGGTCGGCTTCGTGTCCGGACTGTTCGGCATCGGCGGCGGCTTCCTCATGGCCCCGGTGCTGGTGTTTCTCGGCGTGCCGCCGGCGGTCGCGGTGGCCAGCCAGGCCAGCCACGTGGTGGCCTCCTCCACCTCAGGCGTGATCAGCTATTCACTGCAGAAGGCCGTCGACTACCGCATGGGGATCGTCATGGCCGCGGGCGGGGCCGCGGGCGCTGTCGTGGGGGTCGAGATCTTCCGCTACCTGCGCCTGCTGGGACAGGCGGAACTGGTCGTGTCGGTCGCCTATCTGATCTTCCTCGGCTCCATCGGCGCCCTGATGCTGAAGGAGAGTCTGACCCAGATCCTGAACCGTCGGCGCGGGATCACGCCTCGTCCGCAGCCGCGCCGTCGCCCGCTCTGGCTCTACGGCCTGCCGTTGCGGATGCGCTTTCCGAAGTCCGGCCTCTACATCAGCGCCATCCCGCCCTTCGGGCTGGGGGTCTTCGCCGGGATTCTGTCGGCGATCATGGGGGTCGGCGGCGGCTTCATCCTGGTGCCGGCCATGCTCTATGTCCTGCGCATGCGGGCCCAGGTGGTCGTCGGCACCAGCCTGTTTCAGATCATCATCACCACCGCCATCACCACGGTGCTCCAGGCCGGCCGCAACCAGACCGTGGACATCGTGCTGGCGACGCTGCTGCTGGTGGGCGGCGTGATCGGCGCCCAGTACGGCGCCCGCCTGTCCACCCGCTTCCGGGCGGAGGAGCTGCGCGCCGCGCTCGGGCTCATCGTCCTGCTGGTGGGCCTGCAGATGGGGCTGGAGCTGTTCGTGCGGCCCAGCGAGGTGTTCGCCGTCGCCCCCGGGGTGGCGTCGTGATCCCGGTCCCCGCGCTGCCGCCCGCGCCCCCGCCGCCTTCCGAGACCGTGCTGACGCTGGAGCAACCCAGCGTGTCCGCCAGCCTGACCGACGCGCGCATCCGGGTGGACGCCGGCTTCACGGGCGCCTCGGTGGTGCTGTTCGGAGCAGTCTTCAACCCCACCGACACACCGGCCGACGTGGTGGTGGTCATCCGCGGGCCCGACGCCCCCGTGCGTCTGGTGCGGAAGCGGCAGGTGGCCGGCCTCTGGCTGAACAGCCGGCCCGTCCTGTTCGAGGGGGCGCCGAGCTTCTACGCCACCGCCTCGACCCGGCCGCTCGGCGACATCGCCGACTTCGGCCAGCTGCGCCGGCTCGCGATCGGGCTGGATCACTTGCGCATCAACGCGCCCGAAGAGAGCCGCACGGTCACGCGTTACGGGGTGCGCGACGTCGTGGTCAGCCGCCTGGGCGACGATTACCTCGACTGGCGGCGCGCCGTCATCCGCCTGAAGACGAGCGAAGGCCTGTACGACAGCGACCCGGACGGGGTGCGCTTCGTCGATCAGGGGCTGTTCCGCGCCGACGTGACGCTTCCGGCCTCCGCGCCCACCGGCCAGTACAACGCCCAGGTCTGGCTGTTCCAGGAGGGCGCGCCGGTGTCCGTCTCCAACCTGACCATGACGGTCGAGAAGGTGGGGCTGGAGCGCGACGTCTACACCTTCGCCACGCGCCGCCCCTGGCTGTACGGCCTGGTCAGCGTGCTGTTCGCCGCCGGCGCGGGCTGGCTGGCCTCGCGCCTGTTCAGACGACGGTGATCAGCCCGCGGGGGCCAGGCGCACGACCTTGCCGTCATCCTCGTCGGTGACGACGTAGAGCGCGCCGTCGGCGCCGACCGTCACGTCGCGAACCCGCTCGCCCAGATCGGTCAGCAGGCGCTCCTCGCCCACCACCCGGTCGCCCTCGATCACCAGCCGGGCCAGGTGCTCGCCGGCGAGCGCCGCGACGAAGGCGTTCCCCCGCCACTCCGGCACCAGGGCCGCGTCGTAGAAGGTCATGCCGCCGGGCGCGATCACCGGGTCCCAATAGTAGTTCGGCTGGGTCACGCCCTCGCGCTGGGTGATCCCCTCGCCGATGGTGTCGCCGTTGTATTCGATGCCGTAGGTCACATCGCCCCAGCCGTAGTTGGCGCCCGCGACCTCAAGGTTCAGCTCGTCGCCGCCGCGCGCGCCGTGCTCGATGGTCCAGACCCGCCCGGCCGGGTCCGTCGCCGCGCCCTGGGCGTTGCGGTGGCCCCAGCTGAAGATCTCGGGCAGGGCGCCCGCGCGGTTCACGAAGGGATTGTCGGCCGGGACAGAGCCGTCCGCGTTGATGCGGATGGTCTTGCCGTAATGGCTGTCCAGCTGCTGAGCCTGGGGCCGGGTCTGGCGGTCGGACCGCTCGCCCACGGTGATGTAGAGTCGGCCCTGCGGGTCGAAGGTCAGCGACGAGCCGTAGTGCATGCCGTTGCCGTAGGGCGGCACGGCGCGGAAAATCACCTGCACGTCCTCCATGCGGGTTCCATCCGCCGACAGCCGGCCGCGCGCCACAGCCGTGCCGTTACCCGCTTCGCCGCGGGGCTCGGAATAGCTCCAGTAGACCAGGCCGTCCCGGGCGTAGGTCGGGCCGACCACGATATCCAGCAGGCCGCCCTGGCGCTGGGCGTAGACCTCGGGCAGGCCCTGGACCGGCGCGCTGAGCGTCCCGTCCGCGCCGACGATGCGCAGACGCCCGGGACGCTCGGTCACCAGCCAGCGGCCGTCCGGCAGCTGCGCCAGGCCCCAGGGATGCTCCAGACCGTCGACCACCACCTGATGCGCCAGAGCCACCGAGGTGCGCACGCCCGGCGCCCGGGTCTGGCCCTCGAAGGCCGGCCGCTGATCCGGTGCGTTCGGCGCGCGCGTCTCGACCGGCGCGCCCTCGGCCGCGGGGGCGGACGGCTCCTGGGCCGAGCAGGCGGTGGCGAAGGCCGCCAGGGCGGCGGCGGCGAACCAGGCATGGCGCATGGGTTTTTCCCTCGTCGATGATGCGGTCGTTCTAACGTAGGCCGAGCGTCGCCGTTCCGCGACTTGCCGACGCGCCCGCCCGCGTATATAGCGCTCGCCTCTCGACGCCGGGGTCTTTCGACGACCGCCCGGCCGGGGCTGGGTAGCTCAGCTGGTTAGAGCGGTGGATTCATAACCCACAGGTCGGCGGTTCGAGCCCGCCCCCAGCCACCATGTCGTCGCTCCCTTCGCGCGCAACCCTCCCCGCCCGTCGGCGTTACGGTGAAGGTTATCCACGCCGGAGGGACTGATCGATGAACCGCATCACCGCCATCGCCGCCGCGACTCTGCTGTCGCTGGGCGCCGTCGCCTGCACCGAGGCCGAGGAGGAACGCACCGAGGCTGAAGCCGCCGAAGCCGGGAATGAAATCGAGGCCGGGGCGGAGTCGGCCGGAAACGCGCTGCAGGAGGAAGCGGCCCAGGTCGGGGCCGCCATCGAGGCTGGGGCCCAGGAGGCGGCTCAGGAGATCGACGAGGCGACCGATCGCCTCGAGCAGGAGGCTGCCGAGCAGGAAGCCGAGACCGCCACGGACGCCCGCGGCAACTGACGCCTCAGGCGGGCTCCGCCAGCAGCGCGTCCACCAGGGCGCGGGCTTCGGGGCTCGCCCAGTCCGCCTCGCCCGACAGGGCGGCGCGGACCCGCCCCTGGCGGTCGATCAGGATCGTCTGGGGCATCTTGCCGGGATCCAGGAACTGGAAGGGCAGCTGGAACTCCGGATCCGAATACATCGGCAAAGGTTCGTGCACGTCGATGAAGCTTCGCGCGTCCGCGATCGCCGTCTCGCCGGTGTCGACGTTGATCGGCAGGACCACGAGCTGGTCGTCAGCGGCGTAGGCCTGGGCCAGCCGCTGCAGCGTCGGCATCTCCGTCCGACAGGGCGCGCACCACATGGCCCACAGGTTCACCACCACCACCTTGCCCCGGAAGTCGGCGAGGCGCGTCTCGGCACCCTCTCGGTCGTAGAAGACGTAGTCCGGCGCGGGCGCGGGCTCGGCGGGGGCGTTCAGCCGTTGCAGCGGCCCCTCGGCGAACCGGGCGAGCTCGCCCTGCGCGGGGGCCGCCGCCGCACCTTCGCCTTTGAAAGGCCCGGCGCCGTTGGCGTATAGGGTCGCGAGCGCGCCGCCGCCGACCAGCACCAGCGCGCCGACGCCTGCGACCACCCAGCCGATCGTCCTAGAGACCGCCATGACCTCTTCTTCCGACGCCCCGTCCGCCGCCGGCGTCGCCCCGCGCGGCTCCGGCGAAGGCCAGACCTTATGGGGTGGGCGCTTTTCCGCCAAGCCCGCCGAGATCATGCAGGCCATCAACGTCTCGATCGGCGTCGATCAGAGGCTGTGGGAACAGGACCTGAAGGGCTCCCGCGCCCATTGCCGCATGCTGGTGGCGAAGGGGATCGTCTCGGCAGACGACGGCGCGGCCATCCTCGACGGGCTGGACCGGATCGAGGCGGAGATCCGAGACGGGACGTTCCCCTTCCGCGACGAGTTCGAGGACATCCACATGAACGTGGAGGTCCGGCTGAGCGAGCTGATCGGCGCGCCGTCCGGTCGGCTGCACACGGCGCGCAGCCGCAATGATCAGGTCGCCACCGACTTCCGCCTGTGGGTTCGCGACGCCTGCGACCGGACGCTGGATCAGCTGCGCGCGCTGCAGCATGCCCTCTTGGACAAGGCCGAGGCGCACGCCGGGGACCTGATGCCCGGCTTCACCCACCTGCAGCCCGCCCAGCCGGTGACGCTCGGCCACCACCTCATGGCCTATGTGGAGATGTTCGGCCGCGACCACGGCCGCTTCGCCGACGCCCGCGCCCGCATGAACGAGAGCCCTCTGGGCGCCGCGGCCCTGGCTGGTTCGCCCTTCCCCATCGACCGCCACGCGACGGCCGCCGAGCTCGGCTTCGACCGGCCGATGGCCAACTCGCTCGACGCGGTGTCGGACCGGGATTTCGCGCTGGAGAGCCTGTCCGCCGCCTCGATCTGCGCCGGGCATCTGTCGCGTCTGGCCGAGGAGATCGTGATCTGGATGACCCCGCAGTTCGGCTTCGTCACCCTGCCGGACGAGCTGACCACGGGCTCGTCGATCATGCCGCAGAAGCGGAACCCCGACGCGGCCGAGCTGGTGCGGGCCAAGACCGGCCGGATCACCGGCTCGCTGATCGCCCTGACCACGGTCATGAAGGGTCTGCCGCTGGCCTATTCCAAGGACATGCAGGAGGACAAGCCGCCGGTGTTCGAGGCGTTCGACGCCCTGGACCTGGCCCTGACCGCCATGACGGCGATGGTTTCGGCGCTTCGCCCGAACCTGGAGCGGATGCGCCAGGCGGCGGGATCGGGCTACTCGACGGCCACGGACCTGGCCGACTGGCTGGTGCGCGAGCTGAACCTGCCGTTCCGCCAGGCGCATCACGTCACCGGCGCGGCGGTGAAGCGGGCCGAGGCGCTCGGCGTGGATTTGGAGCAACTGCCGCTGGAAGAGCTGACGGCTCTGGAGCCCCGCGTCACCGAGGCGGTTTACAAGGTGCTGTCGCCTGAGGCCTCCTGCGCCAGTCGCCTGAGCTATGGGGGGACCGCGCCGGACGGGGTTCGCGCGCGCATCGCGGAATGGAGGTCGCGTCTGTCATGACCGTTCGCAAGGGCGCTCTTTTGATCCTGGCCGCCGCGGCGGCCCTGTCCGGCTGCGGCCGCATGGGCGAGCTGGCCGAACCGGGGCCTGTCGAGCCCGCGACCGTCAATCGCCCCTCCAGCCAGCAGCCGATCGACGGCGGGCCGTCGAACCCGTTCGGCGGAACCTCGGCCGGCCGGGACCCGCAATAGGCCTTGGATCACTTCGAGTATCGCGGCGGCGTCCTTCACGCCGAGGACGTCTCGCTTGAGACGATCGCGGCCGAGGTCGGCACGCCGGCCTACGTCTATTCCACCGCGACCCTGAGGCGGCACTATCGCGTGCTGGCCGAGGCGATCGGCGCCCATCCTCAGGCGCTGCGCGAGCCGCTGATCGCCTTCGCGGTCAAGGCCAACGGCAATGTGGCGGTGCTCGCCACCCTGGCGCGACTGGGGGCGGGGGCCGACACCGTGTCCGAGGGCGAGATCCGGCGCGCGCTCGCGGCGGGCGTGCCCCCCGAGCGGATCGTATTCTCCGGCGTCGGCAAGACGGACGCCGAACTGGCGTTCGCCGTCACCGCGGGCGTGCGCCAGATCAACATCGAGAGCCGGCCCGAGCTCGAGCGGCTGATCGCGGTGTCTCGCGGCCTGGGGCGCAGCGTCGAGGTCGCGATCCGCGTGAACCCCAAGGTGGGCGCGGGCGGCCACGCGAAGATCACCACCGGCGGCGCGACCGACAAGTTCGGAGTAGCGCCGGAAGAGGCGCTGGAGCTGTACGCGGCGGCCGCCGCCTCGGGTCCGGTCAAGCCGGTCGGCCTGGCCTGCCACATCGGCAGCCAGATCACCGATCTCGCGCCGCTGAGGGCCGCCTTCGGCGTACTGCGCGACATGACCCTGACCCTACGTGAGCGGGGCCTGGAGGCGACGCGGCTGGACCTCGGCGGCGGCCTGGGCGTGCCTTACGCCGGCGGCGCCCCGACCGCCTCCCCCGCCGACTATGCGGCGATGGCGGCGGAAGTGCTTCGAGGCCTGGAGGTGCAGGCCACCTTCGAGCCCGGCCGGCTGCTGGCCGCCAACGCAGGCGTGCTCCTGACCCGGGTCGTGCATGTGAACGTCCGGCCGGACGGGCGCAGGTTCCTGGTGCTGGACGCGGGCATGAACGACCTGATGCGGCCCGCGCTGTACGACGCCTTCCACGATCTGAAGCCGGTCCGCCTGACGTCGGCGGCGCCGATCGCTCACGATGTGGTCGGGCCGGTCTGCGAGACCGGCGACACCTTCGCGCGCGACCGGCCCCTGCCGCCCGTCGAGGCCGGAGCCCTGATGGCCTTCACCGGCGCGGGCGCCTACGGCGCGAGCATGGCCAACGAGTACAACAGCCGCCTGCTGGCCCCCGAGGTGCTGATCGACGGCGCGCGCTGGGCGGTGGTTCGCGAGCGACCGACATATGACTCGATGATCGCCCGCGACCGCGTTCCGGCCTGGCTTCAATAAAGCCATAGTTGCGGCGAAGTCGGTATGCTTTCGGGGCGGCGGCAACTCCGTTCGCCTGACGCCGTTACCTTGGCCAGCCTGAAGGAGGCCAAGATGTCTATGCAAGTTCCCAACGAAGACGTCCGCCGCGACGAGATCAACGCCGGCGGCGAGACCTATACGCCGGTCTATGCGCGCCGAAACCGCAAGAAGAAGGGCGTGCGCACCTGG
>JBKBUS010000409.1:0-1719 GCA_046290035.1 Brevundimonas sp. | reverse complement strand
GGCGACGAAGTAGTTGATCGCGTTGACGTCGCCGCGCGCGATCGCCTCCGACACCATGGCGGTCGCCTTGGCCTCGGCCTCGGCCTCGCGCTCGCGGGCCTCCGCGTCGCGGAAGGCGGCTTCCTTGCGGCCCTCCGCCTCCAGGATCGCGGCCTGCTTGGCGCCCTCGGCGCGGGCGATGGCGGCCTGCTTCTCGCCGTCGGCCTCGGTGATGACCGCGCGGCGCTCGCGCTCGGCCTTCATCTGCCGCGCCATGGCGTTGGTGATGTCGGCGGGCGGGGTCAGGTCCTTGATCTCGATGCGGTTGACCTTGACGCCCCACGGCTCGGTCGCGGCGTCGATGACGTGCAGCAGCCGCGTGTTGATCGAGTCCCGCTGGCTCAGCACCTCGTCCAGCTCCATGGAGCCGACCACGGTGCGCAGGTTGGTCATGCACAGCTGCGCGATAGCGTAGGGCAGATCGTCGACCCGATAGGCCGCGCGGGCGGCGTCCATCACCTGGATGAAGACGATGCCGTCGACCTTCACCATGGCGTTGTCCTTGGTGATGACCTCCTGGGTCGGGACGTCCAGCACCTGCTCCATCATGTTCATGCGGCGACCGATCCGTTCGACGAACGGGGTCAGAAGATGGATGCCCGGGGTCAGGGTCTTGGTGTACTTGCCGAAGCGCTCGACCGTGAACTCGCGTCCCTGCGGCACGATCTTCACCACGCTGAACAGCAGGATGAAGGCCAGGACGACCAGCGCGATCGCGAAGATGGTGAAGAAGTCCATTCGTGTCTCCCTATGCGGGAAATCTACGACCCTGCGGCCCCGCTCGCCAGCGAAACCGGACGCGGCATCATGAACTCGCCGTCATCTTCGCCGCCAGCCGGATGACGCGCACCGTCTCCGACCAGGCGACCAGCGCATCAACCGTTGAGAGCGGATAGAAGGCCGCCTCGGTGGCGTCGTCGCCCGCCACGGGCTCCCCGCCGACCCAGCGCGCGGCGTAGTCGATCAGCACATAGTGCCGCCCCGCCTCGGGAAAGACCCCGTCGACCACGTCGATCAGCCCGATCAGCTCGGCCTCGACGCCGGTTTCCTCGCGCAGTTCGCGCAGCGCCGCCTCGCGCACGCCTTCCCCCGGCTCGATCCGCCCTCCCGGCAGGCTCCACTCCCCCAGACGCGGCGGACGTCCCCGCCGAATCAGGAGCACCTCGTCGCCGCGCAGGCAGACGACGCCGACGGCGGGAACGGGCGTGAGGCGGGTCATCGCCAAGCCATAGCGCAGCCCTTTCGCCGCGCACACCGATCTGAGAGAACAGCGACGCCATGCCCGCGCCCTCCCCCGCCGCCGTCGACGCCCTGACCGCCGCCCTCCCGCCGGAGAGCTGGACGCGCGATCCGTTCGAGATCGCGCCCTGGCTGAAGGAATGGCGTAACCGCTGGGCGGGCGAGACGCCGCTCCTGCTCATGCCGCGCTCGACCGAGGAGACGGCGCGCATGGTCGGGTTGTGCGCCGAGGCGGGCATTCCGCTGACGCCCCAGGGCGGCAACACCGGCCTCGTCGGCGGACAGATTCCCCAGGGCGAGGTGCTGATCACCACCCGCCGTTTGCGGGCGGTCCGGGACGTCGCGCCGCTGGACGACGCCAAGACGGTCGAAGCCGGCGTCACCCTGGTGGAGGCGCAGCAGGCCCCCGCCGCCGCCGACCGGCTGTTCCCGCTCAGCCGG
>JBKBUS010000408.1:0-1724 GCA_046290035.1 Brevundimonas sp. | reverse complement strand
TTGGGCAGGGTGTGGACCAGCCGCAGGTTCGACGCCGCCTCGCCCGCGTCGCGGAAGCCCGCCGCGAGCGTCGAGCGCGGGTCGTCCGACAGCTCGCGACGGATCGCCGTCATCCGGTTGATCTCGGCTTCCTGCTCGTTGGTGATGTCGTTGGCGAAGTCGTAGAGCACCGGGTCGTAGGCCGAGCCCGGCCGGCCGAAGAGGTCCGAGACCATCTCCACCGCGCCCTCGTGATGGCGGATCATCAGGTCCAGGAACATGCGGTCGAAGGCGGGGCCGCTCAGCGTCGCCAGCTCGGCGATCTGCGCCGGGGTGGCCATGCCAGGCATGGCGTCGCCGCCGCCATGGGCGCCGTGCTCCATGCCGTGGTGGGCGTGGCCGGCCATGGCGGCCGGGTCCGGCGCGTCCTCGCCGCGCTCGCGCAGCCAGCCCTGCATGAAGGCGATCTCATCCCCCTGGGAGGCGTCGATGCGCCCGGCGATGTCGATCAGCTCCTGCCGGTTGGTCCGCCCCGCGACTAGCGCCGCCATCTCCACCGCCTGGGCGTGGTGATGGATCATGGACTGCATGAAGGCCACGTCGTCGGCGGAGTAGCGGTTGTCGGCGATCCGCGTCGCCTCCTCCGCCGTGATCGTCCGCGCCGCCTGGCCCGGCGCGCCCGGCTGGACGATCGGCGCCTCCTGGGCGGCGACGGCTCCGGCCGTCAGGCCGAGGAAGGAACAGCTGACGAGCAGGCGGACGGCGGTTCTGGACGACATAAGGCGCACTCCCCAAGGACTTTTCGCGGCGGGACCCTAGCACGCGAGCGCCCGGAGGCCAGACCGGCGTCGGCCGAGGCCGTCGCGCCGCGCAACATAAGCCCACTCTATCGGCTCCATCAGAAAATAAGGATCGCCCTATTGATCCGGCGCTGTTAGAAACGCCGCATCCAGCGTTCCCGCCGCCCGCCAGACCGCACGCGACGGCGCACGCCCCAAAGCCACCGGGAGACCTCACATGGACGGAAGCGACACCAAAACCTCGGGCGGATGCCCGGTGACCGGCGCGGGCGCGCCGACGAAGCCGCCGTTCCGCCGCTCGCGGACGAACCGCGACTGGTGGCCGAACGCCCTGAACGTGAAGGTGCTTCACCAGAACGTCGAGCCCGCCAACCCGATGGGCCCCGACTTCAACTACCGCGAAGAGTTCAAGAAGCTGGACCTCGACGCGCTGAAGGCCGACCTCACCGCCCTGATGACCGACAGCCAGCCCTGGTGGCCGGCCGACTGGGGTCACTACGGCCCCTTCTTCATCCGCATGGCCTGGCACGCGGCGGGCACCTATCGCACGGCCGACGGCCGCGGCGGCGCCTCGTCGGGCACCCAGCGCTTCGCCCCGCTGAACAGCTGGCCGGACAACACCAACCTGGACAAGGCGCGCCGCCTGCTGTGGCCGATCAAGCAGAAGTACGGCAACCGCATCTCCTGGGCCGACCTGCTGGTCCTGACGGGCAACGTCGCGCTGGAGTCCATGGGCTTCAAGACCTTCGGCTTCGGCGGCGGCCGCGAGGACGTGTGGGAGCCGGAAGAAGACATCTACTGGGGCTCCGAGGACGTCTGGCTGGCCGATTCCAAGCACGCCTCGAGCCGCTACTCCGGCGAGCGTGAGCTGGAGAACCCGCTGGCGGCGGTCCAGATGGGCCTGATCTACGTCAACCCGGAAGGCCCGGACGGCAATCCCGATCC
>JBKBUS010000001.1:42079-45133 GCA_046290035.1 Brevundimonas sp. | reverse complement strand
TTCGGCCTCGCGGTCGCTTGCGCCTGGTCGCGTCCGACAGGTGCGCCGGCGACGGCCTCCCTTCGGGCGCCGCTCCCTATGGGTCGCGGCGACGGCCTGCCGACTGTCAGGCTGGCATTCGCTCCCGGCGGCCCGGCTGGCCTGCGGCCTCGCCGGGGCACGCCAGTCGCGTCCTCGAGGCATTCCGTTTCGGGGGGCTTCGCCCCCACGTGTCCCTCAAGGCGACCGCTACGCGGCTCAGCGGCGGTCTCCCCGCCCTTCGGCTCCGCCTGCAGGGCGGGTGATCCCCCTCCGCCGCCTCGGCCCTTGATCGCCACGCTCCCCCGCTCGCGGCGCGGCTTTGCCGCCCACGCTTCGAAAAGCGCGGGCGCCTTCCACACTGATTTCGGGGGCTGGGGCGCGAACTTCCTGCCCGCCGTGCCTGGCTCTCCGTCTGGAGGACCTATCGTGTTTGCTGTCTCACTCCGCGACGTTACCCGTCGCCAGCGTGCCCGCGTCTACGCCGCCGCCCTGATGGAGCCGTGTCCGGATCTCGCCCTGGACGCTGCTGCGGCCGCCGCCCGCCAGCTCGGGCTGAACCGGTCGGATGCGCTGCGCCTCGGTGAGGACGCCGTCCGCTATGGATTGGCCTGCCACGGCCTGGTCGACAACACGGCTGCGACCGTGGCCATCGGCTACCTGAACAAGGGGATCATTACCCGGCCGGGCGTCATCATCCGCGAAGCTCGCCGCGCCGATCGGCGGGTCGAGAAGGCGACTTCTCAGACCCTCGCGCGCCGTCTGATGCTGGCTGACCCGCAGGACCTGCCGGGGGTGTGGTCATGAGGGAGCTTGGTCAACTCGTCCGGCGGGACGCCCCGTCCGTCGCCGTCGTCGGAACCGCCGACGTCGTTCCGGCCGTCGCCCGAGTCTCCGGCGCGCGTCTGGTCTCAGGGGCGCTGCGCTGGACCTATTCGGGCGACACCGATGTCGAGTGGAACAGCCAGTCGGCCAGGCGTCAGGGTTCGTGGCGGCTGTTCGTCGATGAGAACGGCCAGCTGGTCTCGGAGGCGGACGTCGTCCTGCAGCTCGAGGACGGCACCCTGCACGGTCCCGTCCTGCCCGGCGAGGAGGACGAATGATGGCCGGCGTTCCTTCGTGGCAGTTCATCGAGCGCCGCCGCCTGGTCGTCACGGACAGCGGCGATGTTCTCGCCGCCGTCCTCGGATCGACGGCCGATGGCGTCATGCTCGCCAGCGCCCGGCGCTTGTTCGACGCGCTAGGCGACCTGGAGGCCCGAACCGGCCTCGTCCTCGATGCGCTGCGGGCGGCCGATCCTGTCGACCCCCGCCTTCTGGACGATCTCGCCGGAGCCCGGCTTGCCGCTGCCCAGGCGCTGATCCTCGCCACCGAACCTACGGCCCACTGACATGGCGGCGCTCCTTTTCGCTGACCTGCCGGCTGCGCCGCCGCCGCGTGTTGCCCACCTGGTCGCCGGCCCGGTGAAGCACATCTCCCAACCGCGCCGCATCGGCGTTCACGACTGGCTCTATGTGATCTACGAGAGCCGTTCCTACGGCCTCGTGGCGGACTACCTCTGGCGTCGTCGCTGGCCTGGCTCTCCTGAGCACGAATGGGGCGACTTCGCCCCCTCCGACCGTTGGCCGCGCTACGACAGCAACCGCTCCGATAACGGTCTTCCCGCTGGCCTGCGCCAGCTTTGGGAGGACGAACGGGAGGCTCGTCTGGCGCTGGGAATGCGGCCATGAACGCCCGGTGTCTGAAGCCCGGATGCGGTCGCACCTGGCCTCGCGATCCTGTGCTTGAGGTCCGCTGTCCGACGTGCGGGGCGGGCGAAGGTCAGCGCTGCCGGCGGCCTTCTGGTCACACAGTCTGGGGCGGCGAGCCGCACCCGGAGCGTGACCGCCTCGCCGACGGCGGCGGTCACTACGGTCCGTGCCCCCTCGGTCAGTGCGGGCTGGCCAACGTAGCTCGGCTGAAGGCGGAAGCGGCTGCGCCGCTTCTGGCCTTCGCCGGAGTGCTCGAAGGGCCGGGCAATGCGTGATCCGTTCGCGGCCGCCGTCGCCCAGGATGTGGTCTCGCTCCGTCTCACGACGGGCGAGCGCCACGAGGGCGCCTACCTCACACAGGCCGGAATGCACTTCCTTCATGTGCGGGATCCGGCGAGCCTTCACGGCACGGTCATCGGACCTTTCGACGTCGACGACGTCGAGGATCTTGTGATCGTTCGGCGATGGGCTGACATCAAGGCCGCCCGTTGGGAGCAGAGTCGGGGCGAGCGCCTTCCCGGCGCGGTTCCTGTCACGGCGGCCGACTACGAGTACCGCCTTCAGCGTCTGGCTCGCGCGATCGCTCAGGAGCCCACCGGTTGCCGGCGGGATCAGCTACGCCGCCAGTTCGACGACTGCGCCGACCTGATCTGTCTGGCCGAGGCGAAGCGCAGCTGGGTGCTCGCCGAGGGACGTTGGTCGCTTCGCAACAACGCCCCTCCGACCCTCGCCGACCTCTGGATGGACGACATGGCGTCGCCCAGCTTCTTCCGGCGGCCCCGCCCAACCGACTTCGATCCGGACCCCGCCGTCCGACGTCGTCGCCCGGCGCTTCCCGCGCACATCGCAGCGGACCCGCATTCGGTTCCGGCTGTTCTCGGCCGCCTTCGGCGTGCCGGGTTGCGGGCGCGCATCGTGCGCGCTGGCGACCCTGTCTGGGACCGTGCCCTGATCCAGATCGACCTGTCCGCCGGTCGGACCGGCCGTTTCGTGGCCCGCGGCGAACGTGTCGATGACTGCACGACCTGGTCGCTTGGCTGGGGCGGCAACTTCAGCGCCGCCGGCCTGCGCCACCGCAGCCGCGCCGAGCGCCTTCCCACCTATCCGTTGATGCGCGCCGCCGTGCCGGTGTCGCGCGGAGTTTGACCGATGCAGTTCCGCAAAACCGTCCGACATGGCCCGCGCACCATCACCCCGCGCAAGCTCGCGGCCTATGAGCGCAGCTGCCGCGCGAAGCGCGACAAGCTGCCCTTGCTCGCGCCCCTCATCGCAGAGACCCAGCTTC
>JBKBUS010000001.1:0-42069 GCA_046290035.1 Brevundimonas sp. | reverse complement strand
GAGGAGATGGCCCGCCGGTTGGCCGCCGACGTTCGTCAGGAGAAGGCGACCCGCGATGCAAAGGCCGCCCGGTGGCGCGCTGTCCGCGCGCGGCTCTTCGCCCTGCCGGTCCATGCTCGCCGGGCGATCCTTGACCGCTACCATTCCAGCCGTTGGTATCCCCGCGATTCCGGCACCATCAGCTGGCTCATCTGGGATGCGCTGAAGACGATCCCGGTCCCTTGCGACACCCTGCCGCCGATTGCCGATGCTGATCGCGTGGCGGCTACCGCCGCCCTCAACGACCGCGCCCGCCAGGGCGATACCTGGACCCGATGCCGGCGCGCCTATTCGCCGGGGGCGATGGCCTTTCTTGCGCCGGGCTTCACGCCCGACGAGGAGTATCCGCGCCCGCGCCTTCACCTTCACACCAGCCTGGGGCGCTCGGCGCTCCTCTGGCATGGCGTGGCCGACTTCGTCGGGTTCACCCACAACGTCGACCCGAGCGGCGAACGCCGCTGCGGCGTCTTTGAGGCCCTCGGCCAAACCTTCCGGTTTGAGGTCTTCTATCTCAGCCATCAGGACGACGGCCCCGCCGTCGCCCCGTGGAATTTCGACCTATCCCGCCGCGTCGTGTGGCTTGGCTTGGCCGATGAGCTGGCCGACCTGACGGCGGCCACTTTCGACAGCGGCTGGACGCCATGAGTTTGGGCTGATTGCACCCGCTGCGCGGGCGCGTTTTCAGGCCTCGGTCGGTTCTCTCGGCCGGGGCCTTTTTGCTGCCCGCGGCGCAGCTGCGCTGCCCGCTTTGCGCGCCTTCCGCCGTGGCGGAATTCGCTGGCCGCGCCGTCGCCTTTTCGGCTCGGCCCGGCGGGGCCAAAAGGCCGCATCTGCGGCCCGGTTCTGGCCGCGGCTGGTCCGCTGCCGCGAGGGTGATGGCTGATTGCGCTGCCGCGAGTGCCAGCGCCTAGAGGGGTGGTTGGGCTTTCGCCCTGGCCGTACCGCTTCCGCGATTGGCCGGAGCCCTTCCTTGAGACTCACCGGCCTCTACGACGCCGCCTGGATCGCTGACGGCTGAGGCTGCCCTGACGGCGTGGCCGTCTCGGGCTCGCCTCTTGAGCCGTTAGCGCGATCGGGAAGAGAGCAGGGGAGCGATGTAGATCCGGCCAACACCAGGTCCCTTCGGGCCGGATTGTGAAAGGTCAGGCACGTTGTGCGGGGGGTTCGGAGTGCCCTCGCCTAGAGGCCTGATCGGCCTTTCGTCGGAGGCAAGGGCACGAGGAGGAATGTGGGATGGCCCCGGAGGGGGCCATGGAAGAAACGTCTCGTTGAGACGTGCACACCCTACGCACACCTGCGGTTAGGTTAGGCCGTTGATTCTCCACGGGTTTTGCAAAGTGACATAGGGTGCCACGCGTGTGCTACTTTGCCGGTTTCGCCCGATTGTCCTTGTAGAACAGGCGTTTGCGCGTATGCTACGCGTAGCACACACTTGCAGGAAAACGCCATGCCCAGCCCCGGCCATCAGCGTCTCGTCACCTACGTGGATCCGGACACCGCCCGCGATTTTGAGCGGCGGGCGTCGGAGCAGGGGCTCAGCGTCTCGGCCCTCCTGGGGCAGCTCGTCCAGGACTACCTGCCGACCAGCGAGACCTATTACGTCCGACAGACCGGACACCAGCTGATGATGGTCCTGGCCATGGTCACCGCCTTGGCGAAGAAGGAATTGAGCGACAGCGACATGGCTGCCGTGCGGGAGGTCGCGAAGAAGGCCGCGGCCGCCGCCTTCGGCGCTGTGCCGGCTCGACCGTTCACCGCCGACCTGGGCGAGCGAGAGGATCCGCGCATCGCCGCACTTCACAAACTGTTCGCTGACAGGTAATCGGGAGGTCCCTCAGACCTGACCCGTTCGGTGCGGCCGCTTCGTCTTCTCGACGGAGCACACATGAGCCGACCCAACAAAGGCAACCTCGCGGCGTGGCTTCGCGGGGGTCAGACCATCGGTCACACCTTCGACATGATACGCGAGGTCATCGCGCGCATCATGGTCGTCCTCATCCTGTGGGGTGTGGTCTGTGTTGTCTGCGTCAACCTCCGCGCCTCGGAGGAGGAACAAACCCACGGCACATTGGCCCTCATGGCGGCCTTCCTCGATTGGGTCGGACCGCCCGCACCGCAGACGCTGAGCGTGCCCACACCCGGCTTCGGACCCCGTCCGCATCCGGTTCAGGAAGTGGGTCAGCTGCCTTGGGTCGAACCCTACGCCACCGCCTACATGAAGCACGCCTCGCTGGGCTTCGCGCTTTGGCTCATCGGCGTCGGCATGGTCGGGCTCATCACCGCGTGGTGGTACACGACAGCCGGCAAGTCCAAGCTCAAGACCCGTCAGATCAGAGGCCAGACCGTCACCAGCGCGCCGCTCCTCGCGCGCGAGATCACCGAGTTCAATCAGGCCGAGGCCAAGCGTCTCAACCGCCCGCAACACATCGCGGCGAAGCTGGTGGATGTGCCGTATCCCTTCGACACCGAGATGGAGCACACCCTCGTTGTCGGCGGCCCGGGCAGCGGCAAGACCGTCGCTCTGGACAAGCTCATCCTGTCCATCCGCGAGCGAGGCGACAGGGGCATCGTTTACGACCCCGAGCTGACGTTCATCCCGAAGCACTTCGACCCGGACACAGACGTCATCATCAACCCGTTCGATGACCGGTCGCCGTCGTGGTCACCGTTCTTCGACGCCAAGGATCACGTCGAGTGGGACCGACTGGCCCACGGCCTCTTCAAGGACCCGAAGAGCGGCGACCCGTACTGGACGAACGTCGCCCGCTCGCTCTTCTCCTGGACATGCTTCCAGCTTCAGGAGCGCGATCCGCACGTCACCCTGGATGAGGCGCTTCGCTTCCTCTTCGGCCCGACCCAACGTCTCGCTCAGCTTCTGGTCGGCACCCCGGCACACAAGCACATCTCCGGCGGTCAAAGCCCTCGTACATCGTCCATCGAGTCCGTCCTGGTCGAGGGCGTCACCCCGCTCATCTATCTGCTCGGCAAGGGCGAGCCCTTCTCAATCCGCGCGTGGATCAACCAACAGCGGAGAACGCCCGGCATCCTCTTCCTGTCGGCCCCTGAAACCCACGCCGACACCCTGCGGCCCTTGCTCGGCTTCTGGTCGGAGATCGCCGTCAGCGCCCTCCTGTCGCGGAACGCCGAAGGGGTCCCGCCGCACCCCACCTGGATCATGCTCGATGAGTTCCCCTCGCTGGGGCGCATCGACAAGCTGGCGGACGGTCCCCAGCGCCTGCGGAAGTACGGCGGCTGCATGGTCTTCGGGATGCAGCAGGTCTCTCAGATCCAGGACATCTACGGGCGGGAGCGCGCGCGCACCATCGTCGGTCAGTGCGCCAACAAGCTGATCCTCAGAGCCAACGACAGCGAGACCGCTCAGATGATGAGCGAGATCCTCGGCGAGCGCGTCATGCACCGCGTCAGCGAGAACACGAGCTACGGGGCCAACTCCATCCGCGACGGCGTCGGCATCTCTCCGCGCGAGGAGAAGGAGCCGGTCTACCTGCCGACCGACATTATGAACTTCCCCAAGCTGCAGGGCGTCATTCGGGTCAGCAACGCGAGGGCAGGGCGGGCCTTTCCGATCGCGCCAATCAGCTTCACGTGGGCTGACCTCCCCAAGATCGCTGACGCCTTCATCAAGCGTCAGGGACCGGATCCGGTGCGCGAGTTTCTGGCCGGCGCCAACCCCTCGGGACCCGCCACACCGCGTCCGCCGTCGCCACCCAAACCGTCCGGACCGAAACCGGATAGTCCGCCTCCGGCCCCGCCGCCGCCGAGCGAAG
Source organism: Brevundimonas sp. (assembly GCA_046290035.1). Taxonomy (GTDB): domain Bacteria; phylum Pseudomonadota; class Alphaproteobacteria; order Caulobacterales; family Caulobacteraceae; genus Brevundimonas. The sequence continues at coordinate 38,242 of JBKBUS010000001.1, read as the reverse complement.
GTTGGGGCCTTCGCCTCGTGGTCGACAACGACACCGGCGGTCACGACAGCACGTCAGTCCAACATGACCTTCCTCTGGAACCTTCGGCCCTTCCGACGGCCCAGGGACAGGAGCTGGCGCGCCGAGAAGCCGCCGAGGCTGAGCGCCAACGGCTGGAACAACAGCAGCAGCAGGCTGAGCGGTCGGACACGCCGAACCGCCCGGATGATCCCGCCGGCGAGGCCCCGGCCAAGCCCGAGAAGCTGTCGATCGACGACCTCGGCATGGAGTTCCAGTGATGCTGTCAGTTAGCGCGATCGGCAGCGCCGGCGGGGCCGCCGAATACTACGGCAAGGACGACTACTACGTTACCGGCGAGGCCGACGCTCCCGGCGTTGAATGGAAAGGGAAGGGGGCTGCGCAGGCAGGCCTCAGCGGCACCGCGACATCGGCGCAGTTCCGCCAGGTGCTGAGCGGAACGCATCCGACCCTTCAGGATCCAGACCGCGCCGCCAAGCCCGACGACAAGCACCGCCCGGGCTGGGACATGACCTTCTCGGCGCCGAAGTCGGTGAGCCTGGCCTACCTGGTCGGCGGTGACGAACGCCTGGTGGCGGCGCATCGCGCCGCGGTCGATCGGGCCATGGCCTATGCGGAGAAATACTTCGCGGTCACCAGGGTCCGCGACAAGGGCAGTCTCCGGGAGGTCCGCACCGGCAACCTGATCTACGCGTCGACCGAGCACACCACGTCTCGCAAGGGCGATCCCCAGCTGCACACCCACAACGTCGTTGCCAACGCCACTTGGGACGAGAAGGCGGGCAAGTTCCGCGCTCTGGAGAGCCTTCACCTCTTCAAGAACATGAAGCTCCTGGGCGCCGTCTACCGAGCCGAGTTGGCAAAGAGCGTCATGGCGCTCGGCTACGACGTGAAGCGCGACACCACGAAGGGGACGTTCGAGCTGGCGGCGTTCAGACGCTCTCAGCTGCAGGCCTTCTCCAAGCGCAACGCCGACATCCGCGAAGCCCTGAAGATCGAGAAGGAAAAGCACGGCGAGCTGAGCGGTGCGCAGCGTGATGCGCTCGTCCTGCGCGACCGGCCGAAGAAGCTCGACATCCCGCGGGCCCAGCTCCAGAACCGCTGGCAATCAGATGCGAAGGCCGTGGGCCTGGACAGCGCCGGGATCGTCCAGACCGCCAAGGGCCGCGACGCCCCAGCCGCTGATGTGACCCCTGTGGTCACCGGCAAGGCCAGCGACGCGAAGTCGAAATTCCTTGCTGCCTTCCGGGCCATCACCGGCCGGGCGACAAAGCTTCACGACACGCCATATCGTTCCGGCGCCGACCGCGAGGCTGTCGCCGCCGTCGACTTCGCCGTCCGGGTGGCCGAGCAAGGCAAGGCCGTCTTCACCCGACATGACATTGTCGGCCGAGCGCTCGAGTTCGGACGGGCCGGACTCACGGTCGATCGCATCGAGGCCCAGATCGATGGCCTGTCGGCCGGCGGCAAGGTTCTCGCCGCCGATCGGACGATCCGGGACGGCTTGACCACTGACGGGGCGTTGGCCCTCGAGCGCCGCCTGGTGCGCGAGATCGAGGACGGTCGGGGTGCTGCCGCGCCCATGATGGCCGCGCATGAGGCGTCCGCCCATCTGCAGCGCCTGGCCGCGCGCGGGGACGGGGCGATCGTCCTCAACGAGGGCCAGACGGCGGCCGCCACCCTCCTGCTGACGTCGAGTGACCGATTTGTAGGCGTTCAGGGGCTCGCCGGCGTCGGAAAGACGACGATGTTCCGCGTCGTCAACGAGATCGCGCAGAGCCGCGGGATCGAGCTGGCGGGCATCGCGCCCACCCACCAGGCCGCCGAGGCGATGACGCGGGAGGCCGGAATCAAGGCCGAAACCGTCGAGGCCTTCCTCAGCCGTGTCGAGCGGGAGGAGGAACGGGGAGGGGAGGGCCTCAAGGCCCTGCAGGAGAAGTGGGCTGGCCGCACCTTGCTGGCCGACGAGGCCTCGATGCTCTCGAACGCTCAGATGGATCGGCTCGCCCGGGCCCGGGCGACATTGGGCCTCGAGCGCGTCGTGCTGATCGGCGACGAACGTCAGCTCGGATCCCCGGAGGCGGGGGCGCCTTGGCGTCTGGCGCTCAGCAGCGACATCCAGCACGCCAGCATGACCGAGATCCGCCGGCAGAAGGATCCCGAGATTCGCACGGCCGTTGAACGGCTGGCGAAATCCGAGATCTCAGGCGCGTTCCGCGCGCTGGGCGATCGGGTGGTTCAGGTCGGCCGGAATGCGGCCGACGTGCACCTGGCGGACGCGGCGGTGGCGGCCTGGAATGGCTATCGGGCCCAGACGGGCGCTCTCCCGCCGATCATCGTTCCGACCAACAGCCTGCGGGCCGAGGTCGCTGACAAGGTTCGCACCCAGCTGATCGCCGAAGGCCGCCTCGGCGAGGGCAAAACCGTCCCCACCTTGGCCCCGGTGCGAATGTCTCGCGCCGAGACCAGCCTCGCCTCGAGCTATCGCGAGGGCCAGGTCCTGGTCTTCCACCGAGGCGTCAAGGATCTTGGGCTGTCGAAGAACGACACCGTCACCGTCGTCGGCCGCGACGAGCGCAACAACCTCCTGGTCGTGGAGCGCGAGAAGGGCGGCCGCGTCTCGATCGACCTGTCGGCCGACCCCAACAAGCGCCGCTTCGAAGCCTACACCAGCCGCGAGCTTGAGGTGCGCGAGGGCGAAACCCTCGTCTGGGACCGCACAGACAAGGACCGCGACCTAAAGGTCGGCGGGCGCTTCACCGTCGACAAGATCGAGAACGGGGAGTGGCACGTTCGCAAGGCCGACGGGACCACCACGGTCATGAAGGAGTCGGATCCTCAGCTCCGCTACATTAGCCACGGCTACGCCGAGACCGCCGACCGTTCGCAGGGCTCGACCTACAAGGACGTCGTCGCCGTCCTCTCGAGCAAGCATGGCGAGGCCGCCACCGAGGCGCGGGCCTACGTTCAGGTCTCCCGCACGGCCGAGCAGGTCACGTTCGTCACGAACGACCTCGGCACCCTCGTCATGAAGCTCAACAAGCAGAGCGGCCACAACGCCATCGCCAGCCACGAGCTGGCGGAGGCGCTGACCCAGGCGGGCGCCGAGAAGGAACTGGCCAGCTTGGCCAAGGACGGTCTCGACGGATCCGACAAGAGTGAGCCGGCGGCCGACAAGGCGAAAGCTCCCGAGCTTCCCGGTGTCGACCAGGAGAAGGCCGAGGCTCCGGAGAAGGCCGACGAGAAGGCCTTCGAAAAGCAGCACGAACCCACTGGCCCCACCCATTCCCCGAGTCTGTAGCGCCGACCTAGCCGCACCTTCCCATGACCCGCTCTAACGAAGCCGCCGCGTCGAAACCCACGGGATTCTCAATGTTTTCGATCAGCAAGCGTCCGTTGCAATTAAAAACGCCCAACATATCTTATGCGAAATTTGGCGCTGACACTGTTGCGGTTCGGAGCGCCGGGGTTCAGCGGTCGGCCGCCCGCCACATGACGGTTCGGCGCGCCTTCAGGGAGAGCGGCCGATGACCCGCGCTCAACGCCTACGCAGACGTCTTTACGCCAAGTTCCAGAGTCGCATGAGCCATCTACCCAAGCCCGCCAACGACCGCCTGCACTACATCCTTGACCGCGCCTTGCGCGCGATCCCTGAGACCGCGCCGGAGCGATCTGTCATCGAGCGCTGGGCGTCTCGAGATCCGGTGGACGCCGCCATGGACGCGGACCTCCTGTGGCGCCGTCTGGCCCACCACGGCGCCGCCGCGCCGTTCGATCCCAGCGCTCGCGCGGAGGTGGCTTCCATCCAGCGCGACTGGAGCGAGCGGTTCTCGGCCGCCGTCTATCTGCCGGCCGCCGAGCGCCTCCTTAGCGTCATGAACGCATGGGCCGACAGCATCATCACCGACGCGATCGCCGACGAGTGCGCTCGCTTCCCCTTCCATCCCTAAAGGAGACCCCGATGGAATTCCGTCCGATTCAACGCGCCAAGCCCGGCGACAACCAGGTGACCCTGCATCTCACCCAGCGCGGCGTGTCCGTGACCATCCCCGGGCGCGTCGCCGGCGCGGCCGGGTTGGCCGAAACCAAGAACGTCTCGCTCGCCTACGGCGAGGACCGCCGGAAGCGCTGCATCCAGGTCCGTGCGGACGCTGACGGCGCCTTCACCCTCTCCTCTCGCGGCCCGACCCGCCAGCTGCTGGCCAAGGAGCTGGCGCCCAAGAAGAAGATCGAGGGCAAGAAGGCCGTAGCCTTCGAAACCGGCAACCAAGGCCTCATCATCACCCTTCCTGAGGGGTGGGAACTCGCCGACCAGGGCGTGGTTGGGGGCTGACCTTGGCTGCTTCCAAATCGGCGGCCGCGGCCGCCGCATCTCGCAATGTCGCCTCCGGCTCCCAGCCGGAGAAAATTCCCGACCCGTATGACGTCGCCCTCGGGCAGCGCATCTCGGCGGCCAGGCTGGGCTGCGGCCTCAGCCAGACGGCCTTGGCGAAATCCATCGGCGTCGCTTATCAGCAGCTGCAGAAGTACGAGAGCGGCGAAAACCGCCTCACCGTCGGCCGTCTCAAGCGGATCTCAAACGCCCTTGCGGTTCCCATGACCGTCCTCCTGGGCGAGCGCGAGGATCCGGCGTCCGATGCGCTCCGGGTGGATCCCAAGGTCCTTCGAACGGCTCTGCAGCTCCACGCCCTGCCGAAAGCGAACCAACGGGCCATTGAGGCCCTTGTGGCTCTGATGGAGCCCACAGCCGCTCCCGAGGCGGCTTGATGACCCACGCCGACGACATCTTCACCCGGGCGCGCCATTGCACCGACGTCGAGATCGTCGCCGGCGTGAAGCTCTACAGAGAGGGTGCGGGCTTTCGCGGCCCCTGCCCTCTCTGCAAGGCCTCGGCCGGGAAAACCGACAGCGGGGCCTTCCAGACGGACAAGGCGAAGTCCACCTGGCGGTGCTTCAGCTGCCACAGCAGACCGGGCGACGTCATTGACCTTGAGCACCTGCTTCGGTCGGGTCCGGGCGAGACCCTTCGGGACGCTGCGCTCAGGCTCCTGCGCGAAGACCACATCAGTCCGGCCGAGCGGCGGCGGCGCCAGCAGGAGATTGCCGCGGCCGCCAAGGAGTCGGAAGAGCGGAAAGCTCGCAGCCGGGCTTACAAGGCCGAGGTCGCACTCACGCTGTGGCGCGAGGGGCTGCCGGCGGCCGGGACGCCCGTAGAGACCTGGCTTCGGTCGCGTGGCATTAGCGGCCCTGTCCTCGCCAATGCCCTGACGATGGTGCGCTATCATCCGGCGGCCTATCACAGCGGCGATCCGAACCGCCCCGTCACCGCGCCCGCCATGATCGGGCTCATCATGACCCCCTTTGGTCCGACCGGCGGTGTCCACGCCACCTACCTGAGCCCAGACGGTTCAGCCAAGGCGGACCTGGCGCCCGCCCGGAAATGCTGGGGCCCCCAAACTCGCCTCGATTCCGACGGCATTGCACGGCCGGGCGGCCTCTGGCTCTCCCGCCCAGATGCGGACGGCCCGCTGGTTGTCGGCGAGGGCATCGAAACCTCCCTTTCCGCCGGGTGCATGCTCGGAATTCCCTGTCGCGTCGTGGCCACGCTGGATCTCGACAACCTTCAGGGCGGTTATCTCACCGATGGTCGCGGCCGCGTGGATCTCCGGGCGCTCGAGGCCAATCCCCTGCTGCCGGCGTTCACATGGCCGGAGCCCGACCACAAGCCTTGGGGCGCGCCGATCATCTGTCTCGATCGCGACATGTCGCCGGTGAAGATCCGCGTCGCCGGGGACGACGACGTCGACGTCGAGGAGTGGCTGTCGGCCGACGATCGCGCGACCTTGTGCGCGGCGCTCGCCGCGGCCGCGTGGATCACGGCCGGGGCGCGATGGATCATGTTCGCCGTCCCGCCGGCCGACATGGACATCAACGATCAGCACCAGGCCGTGATGGCGGGGCAGTTGCAGCCCGGGTTGCGTGTCCTGCCCCTCGCCCAGGTCGACGCGAACCTACCGGAGTACGCATGACCATCGTCCACCTGCCGGAATCGGACCTGAACCGCCTCGTGGCCAATCGCCTCCGCGAGGCCCGCCTGGCTTCCATGCTGACTCAGGACGAGCTGGCCCGCTGCGCACTCATGTCGCGGAAGCACCTGCAGGCGATCGAAAGCGGACGCGTCAGCGCCGGCTTCTACCAAGTGCTGAAGCTCTGCCATGTGCTCGGCCTCGAGCTGCAGGCTCTCATCGCGCCGCTGGAAGAGGATCTGCGCGACCGTGTTCAAGGCGACCCGCCGGGGCGGGCGGCCGCCGGCGGCCGCGACGCTTCGCCTTCGCCTGCAGCTGCGGCCCGTGCCGTCGACCGGCCTTGAGCCGGTCTTGCCGAGGTTGGGCTTCTCGCGGCCCCCGCTTCGGAAAGCGGGAGGCCCGCTACGCAGGCTATAAGGTTTGGTTTTCACGAGGGGGCGAGCATGCCGAGGAGTAGAGGGCCGGTGACGGCTGAAGGCGCAGACGAGAAGATTCATCCCATCGACCGCTACGCCGGAAACCAGCTGCGGCTGAAGCGTATGGCGGCGGGGATCAACCAGTCCCGTCTGGGCAAGGCGCTGGGGATCTCTTTCCAGCAGGTGCAGAAGTACGAGAGCGGGGCGAACCGGATTTCCATGTCCAAGCTCTGGCTCGCCTGCGACCTCCTGAAGGCCAAGCCGGGCGATTTCTTTCCCGACCCGGCCGGCGAAGACGTCCAGGGCCTTCCGCCCGAAGCTGTCGATCGCCTCGGGCTCGGCCGAGCGGCCGCCAGCCTGCCTCCCGATCGTCAGCGCCTGGTGCTCGAGCTGGTGCGAGCCTTGGCGGAACGATCCGCGGTAGACGGTTAGCGTTTGGCCGCGGGCTCGAGCGGGGGGCCTTGCGCGCCGCGCGCGCGGGTGCAGAACTCCAGCCATGCAGCAACTACTTCCCCGTACCTACGTCGACGTGACGCGAGACCAACGGCCGGGACTGTTCCAGGCGATCGAGAAGCGGTGCGAAGAGATCGGTCCTGTCGAATGGCCGCTGACAATGAGCGAGCTGAGCGACCTTGGCGCGGCGGCGGACATAGATGCCGAAATCAATCGGCAGATCGATGCGGTCTGGGCGCCTCTTGCCGCCCGGGCCGCCCGCGACGGGGTCACACGAGCCGATTTCGTCGAGCATGTCGCAAAACGCCATCCGAACTATGGGCGCATGCAAGGCGTGCTCGAGTATGAAATCGCTGCACTGACCAACTTCATCGCCTTCGGCGGCCGCACCTTCTACTGGACCGCGGGCCTGATCGAACGGCTCGCCCACACCGAACTGAATGTTCAGGCCGAATTGGTGTTGCCCCCCTTTCGCTCGTGCTTGTTCGTTTTTGATGACGATGTCAGTCGTGGCGCACTTCAGGCCCTGAACGGAAGACCCGGCGACCCCACTCCGGGCCCCCCCATCAATGTGTTCCTCAGCTACCTGCCCTGCGATGCCGGTGGCTTTACCTTGGCTCTTCTAATCTTCAACGCCGACGACAAGTCGTCCGCGATGATGGTCAAGCGTCAGCTGCACCTGGTTGATGGCCAGCGTGTAGAAGATGCGTTGCGCACGGATTGGGCTGCGGTGTCCGCGGACCTGGCGGAAAATCCGCACGGCGACGACTCTCGGTTTTACCAGGAAGGCCTCCGGTTCTTCCGAATCGTAGTCAACGCGATCCTCTATCTGAGCTCGTCCGCACCGGACGTCTCGGCCGAGCTACGGGCTCACGATCTCTTGCCTGAGCCACAGCCGCGCATGAACTCCAAGGAGCGGAAGCGTCTCGCGTACAAGGCGGGCAAATCCAGCCGGCTGCCCTACATCCTGGTCGGGGGCGGCGTACGGGCGATGGTCGACGGCGACGTCGGCCGCAGCGACGGCGTTCGGCGCGTCACCAACCACAGCCGCTATCTCGTCAGCGGCCATTGGCGGTCTCAGCCTCATGGTCCGGGCAGACAGCAGCGAAAGCTGGTTCACATCGAACCCTATTTCCGCGGACCCGAAATGGCGGACCTGGTGGCGCGACCCTACGTCGTGCAATAGCCAGCAGCCCTTAAGCTAGCCGTGGTCGCCGATGCGGGTGGGCCCGGTCAGCCACCCACCGCAGCGGTTAGCTGGCGGGGCTGGGCGGGGCTTCGCCCAGGTACAGCAGCACGGCCGTGTAAACTATGTCGCTGATGATGACATCGCGATCTTCAGCGATGGCTCGGACGCGCGTGGCCAATGGTCGAGGTACTAGGAGCGACGTCGACGGGGACGACGTTGGGCCCGCGATCAGCCCGTTCTTCCAGCGATCGATCTCGTTTTCAACGAAGTCGCCCACAACGTCGGAATAGAGATCGGCTGTCGTCCTGCCTTGATCGCGCGCCTTCGTCTTCATCCGTTTGTGCGCCCAACGCGGTATCCGCATGGAAAGGTTCGTGCGAGGCACTTCCCAGTCGCTGTCCCCAGCTCGCAGTGTTGGCTGTAGCGTCGGCATCGTCCAACTCCCTGTTCCCACTTGAAAATCCCCGAACACAGCCCCGCCGTCTAGCCCGTCTCTGTCAGGTGCCGGGAGCGATTCCCGAACGCCGCCGTTGGAGTCGACCATGGCTAGGCGAAAGCAGGACATCGAGCTCACTCCAATCATGCCCCGCACCTTCCTGGCGCTGGCACATCCGACGCTTCTGCAGCGGCCTCCCCAAGGCCGCGACTGGATCCATGAGATCAAATTCGACGGCTACCGCTTCCAGCTGAACGTCGCCGGCGGAAAGGCGACCTGGTTCACCCGAAACGGCCATGACTGGACCGAAAAGCTCCCTCGCCACTCGGCCGCCGCGGCTGGCCTCGAGGACTGCATCCTCGACGGCGAGCTATGTGCCCTGGACGCGGCTGGCCAGCCGGCCTTCTCGGCACTCCGAAAGGCGCTCAATGCCCGCACGAGCGGGTCGTTGGTCTACTTCGCTTTCGATGTCCTCTGGCGCGGCCCGACGGATCTTCGGCCCTACTCGCTCGCCACACGGAAGAAGGCGCTGCAGGAGATCCTCGCGGCCGCCGGCGGCGGCCTGGCCAACAGGATCCGCTACGTCGACCATTTCGACGATCTGCCGGCGGCCCAGCTGCTCGAGGCCGCCTGCAGGATGAAGTTGGAAGGCATCGTGTCCAAGAAGCTTGGCGAGAACTATCGCGCAGGCCGGACATCGGTTTGGGCGAAGGTTAAGTGCCGGCCGAGCCAGGAGGTCGTCGTTGGGGGATGGCGGAGCGGTCCGGACGGCCGATTCAAGGGCCTGCTCACCGGCGTCTACGAGCGCGGGGAGTTGCGCTACGCCGGCGCACTGAAGACGGGCTTCGCCGATCGCCAGCTGCAGGACCTGCGGCCGCGCCTGAAGGCCCTTGCGCGCCCCCGTTCTCCTTTCGTCGGCGCCCAACCCCGCGCCGATCGCGGCGACGAAGTCCATTTCGTCGAGCCCCGGCTGGTGGCCGCGGCCGAGATCGCCGAGTGGACGGACAGTGGGCGGCTGCGCCAGGCCAGCTTCAAGGGGCTCCGCGAAGACAAGGAGCCGCTCGAGGTTCGGCGGGAGCGGCCGGCATGACCCACTTGGAGGCGCTACGCGCCATTCAGCTGATCGTGGCGAAAGCCATGCCGCCGGACAGCGGGGCGACCGTCAGCGGCCTCCTGGGCGAGCTTTCCGGGCCGCTGGCGGCCGTGGGCCTCGATCCGATCGCGGACATTGAGGACGTCACCGACAAGCCTGCCGGCGAGGTGGTGCTCTTCCCAAGTGGCGATCGCCCGAAAGAAGACGGCCGCCCCTGAAGGGACGGCCGAGGCTGGGCGGGGGTTTGAGGCCGCCGGATCGCGTGGGGCGTCAGGCGCCGAGAATGTCGTCCGCAAACGTCGGGTAGCAGACCACGGGGAGCGGGTCGCTCTTGCCCCACGTCGACGAGCTGGCCAGCATCTCCTCCAGGTTGACCTTGGACCCGTCGCCGAAGACCGAGGGGCCGGTTGCGGGGGTCCAGGGCATGGTGCGTACTCCTTAGGGTCAGGGGATGGGGCCTATCGCCGCCAGGCGAGGCCGGGGATCTCGGGTTCGCCTTCGACCAGGACGGCCGAGGAGCCAGTGGTGGCCTCGATCGCCTGCACCGTCTGGCGCAGCATGTTCTCGGTGAAGTCGCGCGGCGTACCGACGAGGCGGTTGGCCAGGGCGCGTCCGAAACGCTCCGTCAGTCCGCCCCCGCTGATGGCGGTGTCGCTGGCGAACAGGTTGAGGTGGTAGCCCTCGCGTTCGTCGTTCTTGTACGGGAACAAGCAGAGCTGCACCCGCAGCTGCTGCGACCCGGAGACCGAACGGTTGACGTTGGCCGTCCACACCGCGCCGTCGCAGGTGGCCACCATGAACTGCTGGGTGCTCACGCCGCCCAAGGCGGCGAGTCCCGCCAGACGGCTTTCCGCCAGCGGATTGGTCAGCTGGAAGCGGCCCGGCTGCTCAGGCGTCTGCACGGCGATCGGCCGGTTGGACTGAAAGTCGCTCGCGTAGCCCTGCAGGATCCGTTCGGCCGCGTCGATGACCTGACCTTTGGGCGCCTCGGTCTGGAAGTCGATGACGGCGTAGGCCTGGTAGCTGCGCTGACGGTTTTGGGCCTCGGCCGGCGCTGCAGCGACGGTCGTGAAGGCGAGGACGGCCGCCGAGGCGGCCAGGGTGGCGATACGCATTTGGGAACTCCCTCTCCCGGGTTGTGAAGGCTTGACCGTCCCACCTCCGGGGGCCGGGCAACTAGGTTGACGCTGCAGGATCAGGCGGGCGGCGGGGCGCTGCGCTTGGCATTCGGCGCGAGCTGCAGTTTCATGCAGCTGTGACGACACCCTATCGCTGGAGCGAAATCTGTGGTTGATGGTGAACAGACGCGGAACACGGAGGCTCCGATGCAACAAGACGCGATTGAACAGCTCGGCCTGTCGCCGGCGGCGACCCGCGTGCTGAAGGCTCATGTTGAGTCCAGCCTCGCGGGTCCGAATTTCATGATCGGCCTGGCGGTGACCTATTTCCTGACGGCTGTATTCTGGATTGTCGGCTTGGGCATCGCTGGCTGGAGCATCAGCATCGCGGTGAAGGAGGGCTCGGCGTTGCCCTTGTTCGGCGCGGCGTTCGCATTGCCGTTCCTGCTGATCCCGCTCTTGCTGCTGGCGAACATGCGTCGACTCGACCGCGCTCGCCGCGGCTAATCTTCCCTCAACAGGGCCCAAAGGGAGCGCCGAACTAGCGGCGCTCCCTTTTTCGTGCGTGCCTCTACTCATTGCGTCGGGCAACCCGCGCCATGCCAGCTGCCGCTTGACGCCCGTCTTCGCCACCGAATGTGTCGATTACGACATTGTGGGGCACTTCGGTCCTATCGAGAACGTCCGCTGCTTGGCCGGTCGACGCCCGGATTTGGTCTCGCAGCTCCGACCTGAATTGCGGCACGACGACGGGCTCCTCATCGTTTGCCGCGCGAGGCGTACCCGGTTGGCCGGCGTCGTTGTCGCGCATGCGGCCGCCCCCCTGCCCGCCAGCCGACGCCCCTTCACCAGCGCTGGCTGCCGCGGCTGCAGCGGCGGCGGCCCGCTCCTCCCGCTCTGCTTGCCACGCCACCGACCCCGGCGCGTACTCGCTAATGGCTTCGCCCGGCCGCCCGAGTTCCGAGAGGCCGAAACCGGTCCGCAAGTCGGATCCGCTTTCGGGCACATCCAGCACCTGGACCTGGTTCGGCTGGAACTGCTGGACGTTCTGCCCGACGTCTCTGTTCTGCGTGATGAGATCCGGCACCGGAATCCGGTCGGCCTGCTGCGCCTGGAATGCGCGACCCACCTCCTCGAGACGGCTCAGGTCCTCTGGTGTTCTGCCGGCGAGGATCTCGCGGGCGCGGTCCTCGTCGATGACCACGCCATAGCTGTCGCGGGTTCCGACCAGGCGCTCCATCGCAAACGGCACGAAGACGTTGTTGAGGTTGGTGTCGAAGGTCGCCGAGTTGCTCCGGACATAGTCCGCGCGCTGTTCGTAAGTGCGGGCCTGGCTCTCGGCTGTTTCCGCCGCGTTCAGCAGGCTCGACGTCGACGAGAAGGTGTCCGAGATCTTCTCGGCGGACATATTCTGGGCCGTGGCCGTTTGGCTGAAGGACTCGGCCGCGTAGGTGGCTGCAGTCCGATCGATGCGGTCAGAGAAGCCTTGTTGAGACAGGGCTTGCCTCGCCGCGTTCAGCGCCTCCGTTTCGCCCCCCGTAGCCGTCAGGCTCGTGCCGACCGATGTGGAGAGACGGCCGCCGATCTTGCCGCCATTGCCCAAGAAGTCGAGGCCTCCGGACGCCTCGACATACCCTTCTGCGGCCGCACGCGCGGTAACCTCGGCCGCCGTCCTTCGATCCCAGCCATGGGTCCGTTGCAGGCTTTCACTAACCTGATCGAGGGTCTGGTAGAGCGAACCATGCGTCTCCCGGTTTTCACTTCCGGTCGTGCGATTGCTTGTCCGCGCCTCGAGCCAGCTGTTCACCGCTTCGACGCCTTCTGCCTGGGTGCGCTGCCACCCCTCGGTGTACGACTGGCGCAGCGCCTGGCTCTCCTCACGCCTCCGGCCGGCGGCTTCCACGGCCGCCGCACTGACGCCCTCAGACATGCGAAGGTTTGCCGCCGTCTGAGACATCGAGGACTGCAGCGTCATCGCGCCGCCGGCGCCAATCTCGACCCGATTCAGGTTCTGATCGACGAAGCGATAGTTCCCTTGGTCGACGTCGAACGAGGTGTGCTGTCGGTTGCCCGCGAGGTTGTTGAAGGAGTGGTTCTCGAACGCCGTATTGCCGAGCGAGACGTTGCCCGTCGTCGACATCGAGCCCGCCGCTTCGGCCCCGCTCCGGAACTGCGAAAGCAGGGCCTCGCCCTGACTTCCCACGGCCATCGCACCCTTGGTGAGGAGCCCGGCCATGACCGGGATCATCATGGTCATCACGCCGGCGACGGCGGCGATGTCCGCGTTGACGCTCCCGATCGCCTCCAGGTTGGCGATCTTGATCCCGGCTGTGGTGTCCGGGATGTAGGCGGCCGCGGCGGTCTTCGACGCGGCGGCGCCCATCGAGATCTTGTGCACGATTACGTACATCGGACCCCAGAGCTGTAGATACAGGAAGCCCGTCAGGTATCCCTGGATCATGCGAGGCCCGAGCCCCGGCAGGAGGAACGCCGGGAACAGGATCGGGAACATCCCGATGAACAGCAGGTCGACGACAATCCGCAGGATGACGATCGCCTTCTCCGCGACGCCGCCCAGGAGCGCCTGGGTGTTCCGGGTCTGGATCTCCGCCTGGGTTTCGGCGAGGGCCCCCATGGATTCCCCGCCCGCCTCGGCCGAGAAGCCCGTCACCCCACGGCGGACGGCGTTCGCCATCAGCACCTGCTGAAACGCCGATGTCGCGTCCCGCGACGCGCCGATCATGATCGGGTGGAGCGTCCCCATCTCGGACATCAACGCCGTCTGCAGCTCGGCTTCCGGCAGGTCCGGCCTCGAGCGTCGCTCGAACAGGCGCATCGACGACTGAATCGTCGCCGCCCACTCGGCATTCATCCGGCCGGCGGCCGTGGGGCAGTTGATGATTTCCCGCACGTTCGTGGGGTTGGTGTATTCGATCGACCGGCCGGGGTTCGTGCCCTTCGTGACGGTGATGTAGGTCCAGAGGTCGTTCTGGCGGGCCAGCTCGCCCGCGGAATAGTGCCCGTCCAGGATGTCGTAGTAGACGCAGCCCCGAATGAAGCTCCGCAGGTTCCCGTCGAAGCGAGGGTCAGCAATCTGCGCGGTGCGAAGGCGTTCGAACACCTTGGCGCCGTAGATCATGCCCGTCTTCGAATAGCGGTTGTCCTGCGGATCTCCGAAGGCCGTTTCGGTCAGCTGAATGACCCGGTGGCCGACCCGGCTGGTCAGGCTGGCCGTCATCCCCACCCCGAGCGGCACGTTCGCGACGTCCGCCCCGGTCAACGCCGGGTCGAAAACGTCGGTGACGTGAACCTGCACCTTCGGCACCCACAGGATTCCGTAGGTGATGAAGGCGATCAGGAACCACTTGAGGATCTTCCCGACGTTGAAGTCGAAGACCGCCTTCAGAATGCCCATCATCAGGCCCAGGACGAGAGCCAGCCGCAAAAGCGACGAGATCCCGTCCGAGCCCGAGAGAAGCGCTACCGCCTGAAAGACGTCGCGGTAGTAGGCGCCGCCGCCGTAGGTGATGACCTCAACCGGATCCATCTCGCCGTCCTCAGTTGGGGGTCATACTGGCCGAGAAGGCGATGGTCTCGCCGATCCGCGTGCCCATCCGAGCGGCCAGCTGCTGTTCGGCCCGCTGCGTCCGCGCGATCATGTCCTCGATCGCCGACGTCTTCGAATTCAGGACCTGCTGGCGCTCGTTCAGGATCGAGCGAACCTGCTCAATGCTCTCGCGCCACTCGGCCAGCTGCACCTCGTCGACGCCGACCATGTTCCGGGCGCCGTCTTCCACCTGCGAAACCGACCGGTTGATCCAGGTGTAGACCATGTCCAGCGCGATCACGTCGGCGTACTGCGCCATCGTTCCAGCCGCGGCCGCGCCCTGCTGCGCCGAATACACGCTGGCCATCTTGTAGACCGGCAGGGACACCATGTTCAGGAAGTCCTGCTCCGCCGGGCTCAGGGTCTGGCGGGACTGGATCTTGTTGATGATGCTCCGGAGCATCGCCTCGACGCGGTTCTTCAGCGCCCGGTTCGACGCGAGCGTCTGCGTCCCACCATACTTGACCGGGTTCAGGCACTTGTCGGTCGTGTCGCAGCGATGGACCCGAACCGCGCCGCCATCGAGCAGCTTGGTGATCACGCCATCCTTGGCGCCCTCCGCCGGCAGCACGTCGATGATGCAGCCGTTGTTGTCGGGGCAGCGATAGATGATGGTCCCGGTCAGCGTCATGAACAGCTCGGCCAGGTCGCGGTCGCCAGCCAACAGCGGGTGCTGCCGGGTGGCCTCCCAGGCGATGTTCTTGTTGATCGGAATGACCTTCTTGTCAGACTCCGGCAGATTGTTGAGGTTCTGCGCCATGCGGTTCGGACAGTCATGCCGCGCCGCGATCCGGTCCGAGTAGAAGCCGCGATACGTCGAAAGGTCCGTGCAGATCTGGTTCGACGCCGTGTCGCTCCGACCCCAAAGGCCCCCCACCAGGGCCTGCGCCTGCTGGCAGCTGTTCATGTTGAACTGGTTGATGTCGCCGGCGACCTTCTGCAGGGACTCGATCTGGTCGGCGACGATCGGCGACAGGCTCTTGATGGCCAGCATGAAGGCGTAGCTGATCGCATTCGAGGCGACCGCCTTCATGTGCGCGACCAGCTGATCACTGTTGATGAAGCTGAAGCCGCCGCTGAAGATGTCGATCCCGCCGCAACCGGCGCGAACGGAGGGCAGCTGGATCGCCCCGATCTGCGTTGTTTCCTGCGGCCCCCGGAAGGCCACGTTGCCCAGCGTGTAATAGCCGGCGCTTTGGCCCTGGAAGGCGGTCGGGCCGGTCACATTCGCCGAGCCGATCGAGCTCGACCAATAACCGTCCATGCTGTCGTTGATGTCCGCCAACGGCGCCGAGGCCGAGAAGAGCGTCAGGCTCGTCGTGGTCAGCGCGACCAGGGCGAGACGTCGACGCCGGCGGCCGCGGGTCGCCTTGTCGGCCGGGGTTTTCTGTTGGGCGCCCTTGCGGGCGCGGTCGTTGATCCAGCGCATGTTCTGGGCTCCTAGAAATCAGTGCCCGGCTCTTTGGAGAGCAGGACGAAAAGACGTTCAGCGATGTCCTCGAGCGACATGACCCCTGCCCCCGCGTAGGTCAGGCAGCCTTGGGGCTTGGTGCAGGGCAGCAGCTCGATCATCTGCCCGTTGGAACCCCGCACACGGCGGGGGCGGATCTGGCCGGTTCGCGGATCGACGTCGGACGCCTGGAAGAACAGCAACGCCGGCGTCGTCTGGCGGACGCCCCAGGCCGCGAGTTGGCCCTGGTCGCGCACCGCGTTCGGGAAATGCGAGTTCGGCGCGCCGTCGGCCGACACAGCCCGGACGGTGACGCCATACCGGTCCGCGAAAGCCCGCACGATCGGGCTCGCGATCGTGCAGGCGCCGCAGCTGCCCCGGTAGACGTAGAAGAGACCCACCTTGTCGGAGATCCCGCGAAGGAAGAGATCGCGGTCCGCCAGACGATCGTCGGTCCAGCCGTGCTTGGCGACCTCCACGACAGGCCGCTGGACCGTGTAGTCCAGCTCCGGCGTCGTCCAGACCAGGCGGCGGAAATGGTCGGCGAACAGGCCGCCCTTCTCCAGGGCGATCTGCTGCAGCCGGTAGTATTCCTCGACCGTCTCCGGCGTCGGCCGCCAGACCGCGACCTGGCGCGCCTGCTCGAGACGGCGCTGATACTCCTCCAGCTCCGCAATCTCCGGCGGCACGGCCGCCGGCGTCATCGGCGCCGCCGCGGTCGGCGCAGCTTCCTCGGCGGGCGGCTCGGGGCGCTGGCAGTAGAACCACATCCCCAGATCGCGGCGGCAATACTCCTCGGCCGAGGCGTTCTCCGGCCGGACTTGCTGCGCTGCGGCTGGCTGGACGGCTGTCAGGGCGAGGGCGAGCGCGGACGCGCCCAGGATGGCGCGCGAAACGGCACCCTTCATGTTCGACATTCCCTTGTTGATGGTCGCCGCGGAGCGGGTCATTCCCCGTCTCCGCCGGCTTCGTTGGTCTCACCGAACCCGGGCGAACCCGAGCCCATCAGGTTCTCGATGTTCGACTGGATGCGGCCGATCGTGCTGTTCGGATCCGGCGACGTGAACCGGCTCATCATCTCGTCGGTGAAGTCGGAGAAATCGACGTTGGTCAGATCGAGCTGCTGGAATTCCTCGATCGTGAAGCCCGAGCAGTCGGCCTCCTTCGGCGTGCCCCAGGTCTTGTTCACCTGCGGACGGCCCGCCTCCTGGACGATCCGCGCGATCGTGCCTTCGAAGGCGCAATAGCGCATCGACTTCTCGATGCAGACGCCGAAGAAGCTCTTCTGCGAGCAGTAGGTCCCCACGTAGTGGGTCGCCTTGGCCTCCTGACGCTGCATCAAGGTCTTCTCTTCCTCCGAGCACTGCGTCAGGCCCAGGTCGACGCCCCAGCCCGAGTCCTTGCAGCAGTTCCGGAAGCCGAAGATGGCCTTGCGGCACCGCATCGGCTGACCTTTGAAGATCGTCAGGTTCTCCGAATAGTCTTCGCCCGCAAGACGGGCCGCCAGCAGCGCCGCGAGGGCGTCCGGCATCTCATCGGAGCCCTCGTCCTCGGTCCCCACGCACATATCGCCGATGCAGACCCGGGTCTGGCAGCTGTTGTTCGTCTCCTCGGTGACGACCTCGCGGGTGCACTCGTAGACGTTCTCCCACGCCCGGCACTGATCGGCCGGGACGTCGTCCAGGCAGACCTCTTCCTTCAGCTCGCAACCCGAAGGCGGATTGCAGCTCGACTCGGTCGGGCCGAGGCCCTCGCAGGTGTAGGTGTCGGTCTGTTCCCAGCAGTCGGCGGTCGTCGGGACGCCATTGACGTTCCGCGTCCCGCCCGGCTGCGTGCACTCGCTGTTGGTGAGACGGCAGGCGCCATCGGTGCGCGCTTCGCAGGCCTGGGGCTCCATCCCGCCACCCACCTGGTCCGTGACGGTCCCGGTCGGCGTGCCCGCCGGCGGAGTCTCGACCTCGCAGCGATAGACGTTGTCGTAAACCGAGCACGATCCGTCAGGCGCTCGGCCGCCGCACACCTGACCCGTTTGGGTGCAGCCCGCAAGCGGCGCGCAAGTGTTGACCGGCGAGGACCGGTCGCAGGTCCAGGTCTCGCGGCGGCGCCACGGGTCGCGCGTCACCGACAGGCCGTTGATGACGCGGGTCTCGTTGCCGATGACGACCTCGTTGGCCGTCATCCGGCAGGCCGGGTCGTTGCGGTTCGTCGCGCAGGGGTCGGTCCAGTATTCTCCGACGACCTCGCGCGGCGTCTCGACGGGCGTCCCGCCATCGTTCGCCGGGTTCTCACACCGGTAGGTGCGGTTGTAGGCGGTGCAGTTCCCCGCCCGGTCCTGGCTGGCGCAGCTCTGCGCCTGCTGGACGCACCCCGTGAACGGCGAGCAGCTGTTCACATTCGACGACGACGAACAGATGTAGTCCTCGCGCACGGTCCAGGGATTGCGAGTGACCGGCAGGCCGTTGATGACGCGGGTCTGCTCGCCCTCGATGACGACCTCGCCCTGCTTCACGCACGCGCCATTGCCCCGCAGCGCCGCGCAGCCGTTGTCCCACGTGTCCGAAACGACATCGCGCAGGATCTCGCTCGGCGTTCCGGCGCCCGGCACCTGCGTCTCGCAGCGCACGCCCTGTTCGTAGCGGGTGCAGCCCGCCGAGGGGTCGGTGTAGGTCCGCTCCGTCCCGGTGCAGGTCCCGGCCGAGTCGGTGGCGATGCAGCGCGAGCCGCTTTCGGTCATCCCAGCCGGCGGCGAGCAGCCCGCATAGTCGGTGCGCGAACCACAGGTATATTCGGCGTTCCGGCGCCAGCAGTCCTGATAGACCGCAACTCCGTTGACGGTGCGGGTCTCCGGGCCTTCCAGACAGACATAACGCGAGAAGGAGCACGCGCTCGATTCCGCGGCCGTGCAGGAGCCTCCGTCCGGGCTCCAGGTTGTGCCCGTGACAGTGCCGGACTGCGACACCAGCCAGGCGCTGCCGAACTCGACGCGGATAGGCTCCGGCAACTTCGCCGGACAGCTATAATCGTACTGATAGAAGCTGCCGGACTTGTAGGGGCGCCCGCCCGCGCATCCCGCGTCCGCGAAAGGATCCGTCATCGGCCGCTGAAGCGTCGTCTTGCCGGTGTTCCAAGTGTAGAGCCACGTCGAAGATGTCGAGACGTTCAGCGTCTCACCGCAGGCCTGACCGCTCACCGTTCCCTGGTAGCCGGTCTGGCAGGTGTAGCTCGACGGCAGACCGGAGGGCTGGGTGCAGACACGGCCGGTCGTGGGGGTGCAGCCCGGCTGGCCGACCGCCGTACAGGCGGCGTTGCCGGCGTGGGTGCTTCCGTTCCAGGTCTGGACGCAGCCGTACTGATAGTCCTCGTCGACGACGACGATCCGCCGCCGCTGGCAGCTCGCCGGCGTGTGGGTCCAGATCGTCCCGGTTTGACAGGTATAGACGTAGTCCTCGTCGACCGTGACGATCCGCTCGGGCTCGCAGGTCCGGCTCTCGCTGCGCCACTCGGTTCCCTGCCGGCAGGCGTAGACGTAGTCGGTGTCGAACACCGGCACGTAGATCGACCGGCATTCCTGGCTTCTCGCCGACCCCACGAGACGCCCCGCGCCTGGCTCGATCGGCTGATCGCCGAGAGACAGATCCTCAAACGGCTCGGCGCGGGCAAGTACGTCTACGCTTGGCCGCTCACCCTCGCAGCCAAATTGGCCGCGCGGCACCTCCCCGCCCTGCCCTATCCGCGCCTCGGCGACACGACGTCGGCCGACGCTTCCGCCCTGCCCCTCTTCCAGCCGCAACCAGCGCGCCACGCCGGCTGACGTCGGAGCGGCTTCCGGCCTCGAGAGGAAGAGAGAGGCTGGGAAAGGGATGCGATCGGGGAATGGGAGAGAGAGCCCTCCGGCGATCGCGATCAGCAGCATCGGAGATCCGCTCGTGTCCCAAGACGCCCTCTTCTCAACGTCCAGCATCAACCTGTTCGGCGCCACCTCGCGCACTGACGGCCTGGTCGCGGCCGCTTGGGTCCTCGCCCTGTCTCTGGCGAAGGGTCGCCAGCTGGACGCCCGCGTTCTGCGCACCACGCTGCAGGACGCCTTCGGCGCCTCCGACGCGGAGGGCGCGTGGACCTGGAAGGACGCCTATGAAGCGGCCGAGCTGGCTCAGGTGCTCTTCCTCCGCCGGCACAGCGCCACCCTCATGGGCAACGGCATCGCCCCGGCCGACACTCTCGCTCGCTTGGTCGACATCAGCGGCCTCGCGCCCTCTCAGACCCGCCGCTCGGAAGATCAGGTCGCCTTCCAGCAGTTCTCCACCCCCCTGGATCTCGCCTATGTCGCTTCCACCGCTTTGGACCCGCGGCCGGGCGACGTTGTCATCGAGCCCAGCGCCGGCACCGGCCTTCTCGCCGTCTTCCCCGAGCTGGCCGGCGCTCGCGTTCACCTGAACGAGCTGGACCCCAAGCGCGCCGAGCTGCTCGATGCGGTTTTCCGGGACAATCCTGTCACCCGCCACAATGCCGAGCAGCTGAACGACCGCCTCGACCCGTCGATCCGCCCCACCCTCGTGCTGATGAACCCCCCGTTCTCGGCCTCGCCCAACATCTCCGGGCGGTCGGCCGGCGCAGACTTCCGCCACATCGCCGCAGCTCTTGAACGCCTGTCGATCGGCGGGCGCCTGGTGGCCATCACCGGCGCTGGTCTGTCCCCGGAGCAATTTCCAGATCGCTACGATGCGCTTCGCGCCGCCGGCGGCCAGGTCATCTTCACCCGCGCCCTCGACGGCCGCGCCTACGCGCGTCACGGCACCACGACCGACACCCGCCTGACCGTCGTCGACAAGGTGGCCGCGCCTGCTGAAGCGCCGCGCCCCTCCTCGCCCATGGCGGTCGACACCGCTGACCTGCTGGCCTCCCTGCAGAACCTCGCGCCCCGCCTTCGCGTCGAGCCGCGGCCGCGGCCTGTCGTCGCTCGGCCGGTCCTACTCCGCCCGACCCTGAAGCCCGCCAAACATGCGCCGGTGACGCCGGCCGCCTCGGCCGACTTCCAGGACGTCCAACCTCTGGCCTACACCCTACGCGCCAAGAACGCGGCTCAGGTCGGCTCCAGCGAGGGACTCTACGAATCCTACGCCGTCGCCACGATCGACATCGCCGGGGCCCAGGCGCATCCGACTACGCTTGTCGAATCCGTCGCCATGGCCGCCGTGCGGCTGCCGGTTCCGACCTACCGTCCTCTCCTGCCCGCTCGACTTGTCACCGACGGCGCCCTCTCCGGCGCCCAGCTCGAGACCGTCATCTACGCTGGCGAGGCCCACGCCGCCCATCTGCCCGGTCGCTGGAAGGCCGATGAGAGCTACGACAACCTCATCGCCGCCGGCGAGGACAACGGCGCGGCCTATCGCCGGGGCTTCTTTCTCGGCGATGGCACAGGTGCGGGCAAGGGGAGGCAGTCGGCCGCCATTGGACTGGACAACTGGCTGCAGGGCCGTCGTCGCATCGTCTGGGTCTCCAAGAACGATCCCCTGATCGAGGACGCCCGCAGAGATTGGAGCGCTCTCGGGGGCCTGCCCCAGCAGATCGTCCCGCAGTCCCGCTTCCCGCTCGGCGCCACCATCACCCTGACCGAAGGGATCCTTTTCACCACCTACGCCACCCTCCGCTCGGGCCCGCGAGGAGACAAGGCATCGCGCCTCGACCAGCTGCTGGCCTGGCTCGGCCCGGACTTCGACGGCCTCATCATCTTCGACGAGGCCCACGCCATGGCGAACGCCGCCGGCGAGAAGGGCGCCCGCGGCGATCGGGGCCCCTCTGAACAGGGCAAGGTTGGTCTGCGCCTGCAGAACGCCCTGCCGAACGCCCGAATCCTCTACGTTTCCGCGACCGGGGCGACGGTTGTCTCCAACCTCGGGTACGCGGCGCGCTTGGGCCTTTGGGGCGGCGCCAACTTCCCCTTCCCCACCCGGGCCAGCTTCGTGGCGGCCATGGAGGCGGGCGGCGTCGCCGCCATGGAGGTGCTTGCGCGCGACCTCAAGGCACTGGGCCTCTACACCGCCCGCTCGCTGTCCTACGCCGGCGTCGAATACGAGATGCTCGAGCATGAGCTCACCCCGGCCCAGATCGAGATCTACGACGCCTACGCTGACGCCTTCTCGGTCATTCACAACAACCTCGACGACGCGCTGCGCCTGACGAACGTCACCGACGAGGATGGCGGGACCCTGAACGGCAACGCCAAGGGCGCGGCCCGCTCGGCCTTTGAGGGTGCGAAGCAGCGCTTCTTCTCGATCCTCCTCAACTCGATGAAGGTCCCGACCGTCATCGCCCAGATCGAGAAGGACCTCGTCGCCGGCATGGCCCCGGTCATTCAGGTCGTGACGACCGGCGAAGCTCTGACCGAACGCCGCCTGAGCGAGATCCCCGTCAGCGAATGGAGCGACATCCAGGTCGACGTGACGCCGCGCGAGTACGTCCTCGACTACCTGATGAACTCCTTTCCGATCGCCCTCCACGAGACCTTTTCAGACGAGGAGGGCAACATCCGCTCCCGCCCGGCCTACGACGGGGGCAACCTGGTCGTCTGCCAGGCCGCCCTCGAGCGCCGCGACCAGCTGATCGAACATCTCGGCTCGTTGCCGCCGGTCGGGGCGGCCCTCGACCAGCTGATCCAGCATTTCGGGTCTGATGTCATCGCCGAAGTGACCGGCCGCTCGCGCCGGATCGTGCGCAAATCCGGGCCGGATGGCGATCGTCTCGCCGTCGAACGCCGGCCCGCCTCCTCCAACCAGGCCGAGACCGCGGCCTTCATGGATGGCGTGAAGCAGATCCTCGTCTTCTCCGACGCCGGCGGGACCGGTCGCTCCTACCACGCCGATCTCGGCGCCAAGAACCGCGCTAAGCGGGCCCACTACCTCTTGGAGCCTGGATGGCGCGCTGACGCCGCCGTCCAGGGCCTCGGCCGCACCAACCGAACCAACCAGGCCCACGCGCCGCTTTTCCGCCCGGTCGCCACGAACGTGAAGGGCGAGAAGCGCTTCCTTTCCACCATCGCACGGCGGCTCGACAGCCTTGGCGCCCTCACGAAGGGCCAGCGCCAGACGGGCGGGCAAGGCCTCTTCCGCCCGGAGGACAACCTTGAAAGCGACTACGCCAAGACCGCGCTGCGCCGCCTCTACCGGATGCTCTACCGCGGCGAAATCGCCGGTTTGAGCCTGATTGAATTCGAGGAGGCGACCGGTCTGTCTCTGGTCGACCAGGACGGCAGCCTCAAGGAGGACCTGCCGCCGATCACCACCTTCCTCAATCGTGTCCTCGCCATGCGGATCGCCCAGCAGAACGCCATCTTCGGCTACCTCGAGGAGCGGATTGAGGCCGAAGTGGAGGCCGCGATCGCCGCCGGCACCTACGAGATCGGCGTCGAACAGCTGACCGCCGAGCGGTTCGACATCGTGAGCGAGCGCACCATCTTCACCCACCCGGAAAGCGGCGCAGAAACCCGCCTGATCGAGATCAGGCAGGTGGAGCGCCTGCGACCGCTTTCTTCCAGCGACGCCCTGCGGCTCTGCGATGAGGCCGAGGGTCGCTTGCTCGTCAACCAACACTCCGGCCGCGCCGCGGTCGCCGTGCGCACGGCATCCCTCATGCACGAAAACGGCGAGATGGAGGAGCGCCGCCGCCTGTTCCGGCCGCTTCACCAGGAACGCCTCAGCCGCAAGGCGCTCGATAGCTCCCACTGGCAGTCGGCCAGTCCGGAGGAGTTCCGCCGCGCCTGGGAGGCCGAAGTCTCCGCCCTGCCGGAAACGGCCGAAACTACCTTCCACCTCGTGACCGGCCTCCTCCTGCCGATCTGGTCCCGACTCCCCAACGACGCCACGCGCGTCTACCGCCTGCAGGCAAGCAATGGCGATCGCCTCATCGGCCGGATGGTCGAACCGGCCGCCCTGCCCGGCGTCTGCACCGCCTTCGGCCTGGCTGCCCCGGACGTCGATCCCGCGGCCGCCTGGTCAATGGTGCTCGAGCACGGCGCGACGCTGCAGCTCACCGACGGCTTGTCCGTTCGGCGCAGCCTGGTCATGGGCCTGCCGCGTGTCGAAGTCGTCGGCGCCGATCGCTCCGCCCTCCCCGGCCTGAAGGCGGCCGGAATGCGAACCGAGATCATCAGCTACCAGACCCGCCTCTTCATCCCGGTCGGAGCCGACGGCCCGAGGATCCTCGGCGACCTCATCGCCCGCCACTCTATCACATCCATTCGCCGGCGTTCCGCCTGAGGAGCACCTCCATGACGCCTCCTACCGACACCGTCGAGGTTGCCGCGCGCTCGGGTGCAGACGCACATCTCGCAGCGCTCATCGGAACCGCCTTCGCGGACCTTTACCAGAGTCAGGTCACGCCAGCCGTGCTGGCCATCGTTCGCCGACGCAATGCCGAATGGGACGATCCCCTTGCCTGCGCATCCCACGACTTCCTTGACGCCAACATGGTCATGGCGGAGGCCTTCACCCGCGTCGTCGGCCGCGAGCCCAAGGGCTCCTGGGAAACGCACTTCGATCCGGCCTCGGGCCGACACATCGCCGACGATCCAGAAGAGGAACGACAGGCGCTTGCCGACATGGCCCTCTGGAACGCTGCATGGGACTTCGCCAAGCAGCATCGGCTGACGGCCCGCGACTAAGCTGCCACCAGCCCTTTGCGCTCCGATCGGAGCGTTCCGGCGGACACGCACCGCCGGCGACGCCCTGCGTCTGGACATGAGAGTCCGCCCTTCGGGGCCTTCACGAGAGGGGGACCTGCGCAGCGGCCGGGCGAGAGCGCCCTGCCCGGTTCCGCAACCGCTTCGCGGTCCTCCACTCCGTTCCGGCCCTTCCGGGTGCGGCCCCGTGCCCGCTGCGCCGCATCGGTCCCCGTGAAGGCCGCCAGGGCGGCCCGTCCAGAACACAGGAGCAGGACCATGGCAGACGGCGCTTTCCACCAGCAGACCACCCCGACCGGGGCGCTCCTCGATGAGCTGGCCCTCTTCGGCTATCGCCCTCTCACCGACGAGGCCGATCCTCGCCCCCTGCCCGACGCGCCCACCTGTCACCAGGCCTTGGGCGACGTCTTCGACGCGCTGGGCCACATGTTCTCAGACACCCGGCTCGAACCCGACCTGGATGATGTCCTCTGGGGCGTCGTGAACGTGCTCCATCGGAAGGTGACCCAGCTGGACGGCCACCTGGACCGCAACGAGGTTGCCCAACGCGACTCCCAGCTTGTTCAGGACGGGTCGGAGATCCGGTCTGTTGAACTCGAACGCCTCACGGCTCTGGGCATCAGCCTCATCGAGCGGCGCAACAGCTTCGAGGCTCTGCGGGACATCGCCGCCGATCTCTACAGCCGTCAGACCGGCAGCGCATGGCGGCCTGCCGCCGGCAGCAAGGTCAACCGCTCTACGCTGACCTCCGCTATGCTGGACGCCCGCGACTTCATGAACGCTCGCGCCCGCGCCGATCACGTCGTTCACGCCCCGAGCGGCCCCGTCATCGCCTTCATCTCCGAGGCCTCGTTCAACGACCACGACCGAATCTGGGCCGTCCTCGACAAGACCCACGCGAAACACCCCGACATGGTTCTGGCTCACACCGGGGACAAAACGGGTGCGGCCAAGATTGCCTCCTGCTGGGCTGAAAGCCGCAAGGTCCCCCAGATCCGGTTCGAGCCCGACTTCAAGCGCCACGGCAACGCCGCTCCCTTCAAGCGCAATGATCGGATGCTCGACGCCCTCCCGATCGGCGTCATCGCAGGGCCCGGCAACGGCGTCCGCAACAACCTGGTCGACAAGGCGCGGAAGCGCGGCATCCCGGTGATTGAACTGGCCGCCTAAGTCGGCGGCCGGCCCTTCCGGTTCTGCGCCTTCGCGTCCCCGGGTCCTGCCACAGCGGCCGTAGGGCTGGCTTCCACCACGCTGTTCTCGTCAGCGGCTCCCTCTCGCTGCGCCCCCTCATCCGCCGCAAGCCTCCGCTCGGATCGCCTGGCCTCTCAGGCCTGTCCCGGTCGCCAGCAGCCGGCGACAAGCGCCGCCCGCTCCGCCTCTGCTCCCTGCCACTCCGGCCCCTCGTCCCCACGGGGCCGGACGGTGGGTCGCTACGCTCCCGCATTCCTCGGATTCGAAGTCTGCATTGGGAGGACGTTCCCTCCTCGGCCGTCAAGACAACCTCTCGGCCTCGCGGCCGGAGGCGGACCGGCGGGGTTTCCCCGCCCTTCGGCTGCGCCTGCAGGACGGGTGATCCCCCTCCCCGCCGGTTCGGTCTGTGACGGCCTCACCTCCCTTAGCGGGCGTCTTTGTCGCCCGCGCTCAGGAAACTCGCGCGGGCGAGTTCCAAGGACTTTCCCTGTCTTGGGCCAACCGGAAACGGAGGGGGTGTCCCTGCCGTGGGTGGCTTGGGGGCTCGGCTGCGCCTCATAAAAGGGAACAAAACCGATGCAAGCCGCTCCTATCGACACCACTGACGCCGTCCCGGTCGAGGTCAACGCCCGTTGGCCATTGGCCAAGACCAAGGTCGCTCCCGAGAACATGCGTGAAGGCGGCCGGAAGGCCGAGGACGACCTGACGGGCATGTGCGACTCCATCGCCAATCCGAGGGTTGGCCTCCTGCAGAACCTGGTCGGCTACGTCGACGGCGACATCTTCTACGTCACGTGCGGTCGGCGGCGGCGTACCGCGCTGAACCGCCTGAAGAAGGAGAAGCGGCTGCCCGCCGACATCGCGGCCAACGGCGTTCCGGTGACGATCAAGGACAAGGCGTCGGCGCTGGAAGCCAGCCTGGTGGAGAACACCCAGCGCCAGGCGCCTACTCCGGCGCAGGAACTGCGCGCCTACAAGGGCCTCGCGGACAAGGGGCTGGACGAGCGGGCGATCGCCGCCGTCTGCGGTGTGCCCGAGTCGAACGTGGTCCGGCTGCTGAAGCTGTCCCGCGTTCCGGCGGTCGTTTTCGAGGCCTTCGAGCGCGAGGAGGTCGATCTGGACGTGCTCAAGGCCTTCACCCTGACGGACGACACGGCACGGCAGGAAGAGGTTTGGTCGCTTCTGATGGAAACCCAGAAATGGGTCCGCGCCTATGAGGTTCGCCGGATGCTGACGGACGGCACCATTGGCGGCCGGGACAGCGACGCGCTGTTCGTCGGCCGCGAGGCCTACCTCGCCGCCGGCGGCACCTTCATCCAGGACCTGTTCAGCAACAACAACAGCGAGGTCTGGACCGACGCCGCTCTGGTGCAGCAGCTCAAACACGAGAAGCTGGCCCGACTGGTGGAGACGATTCAGGCGGAGGGCTGGGCGGCCGTCGAGGTCGCCCCCAACACGTACAACTTCGCGGGCGTTCTTGAGCGGGCCTATCCCGACATGCGGGACCCGACCGAGGCCGAGGCGGCGCGACGGGACGAGCTGCAGGCGCTCATCATCGACCCCGAGACGTGCCCCTACGCCAAGGCCGAGGCCATGAGCGAACGCCACGCGCTTGAGGAAGCCCGTCGGCTCTGGACCGACGAGGACCGCGCTTCCGGCAAGGTGTTCATCGTCCTGCGGAACGGCGGGCACGTGGAGGTGATGCGCGGTTACTTCCGGCCGGCGAGGGCGGACGGGTCCGCGTCGGACAGCGGCAAGGCTCCGCCCCCTCCGTTCGGTCATGCTGGCCACGAGCGAATGACCCGAGTGGCGACGACGGCGGTCCGCAATGCCGTGGCGCTGGACCCGTTGGCGGCCTTCGACGCCGACCTGGCCCATAAGGCGTGGGTCCTTCTGCGTCACGGGCGGGGCCACCAGGACTACGCCATGCCCGCCTATGTGACCGGCTCCGAGCCGGCCGAGGGCACCAGCGTCAAGGGCGACCGGGAGTACGAGGACCTGTTCGCAGCGTGGGACGACCGCCTGCCGCACACCTACCTGGAGTTCTTCCCGGCCGTCGTGGCGCTCACGATGGACGAGAAGATGCAGCTGAACGCCCTGTGCGTGGCGGCGTCGCTGAACGCCGTCGCCGCTCGCGCGGACTTCCACCGGAAGAAGGCGTGGGCCCAGCTGGGGCTGATCGCCGGACGGGCGGGTGTGGTGATGTCCGAGGCGTGGACCCCGGACGGCGAGTTCCTGAAGGGCGCGAAGAAGGCCTCGCTGCTCGGCGCCATCCGCGACATGGAGGGCGACGTCGACGCCCATGCCAAAGACAAGGTCGGCGTTCTGATCGAGGTCGTCGGCCGAATGGCGGCCAAGCACCGCTGGGTCCCGCCCCTGCTGGCCAACCTCACCGAGCCGGTGCTGGAAGAAGGCGGCAACCGGGCCGCACTGGCGGCGGCCATGGGTCCGCAGGACGACGACGACGCCGAGTTCGGCCAGGACGGAGAGGAGGGCTGACGTCTCCGGAGGGGGCTTCGGCCCCCTCCCCTGCCCGGACCGCACCATGAGCTATCACCTCCCTATCGACGACGCTCAGCAGGCCATGCTTCTCCTGCTGGCGCTGCGCCGACTGTCAGCCTCGGCCGAGTTCGACGCCCATCCCGCCAAGAAGGCGGCGATCGACGCCCTCGCCACCCGCGCACGCCGCATCGCGGCGGCGGACCCCAGCCCGGTCAGCTTCGCGGCTATCTTGCCGAAGAACGCCCCCAGCGGCTGCTATCGGCTTCTGCCCATGAGCGGCGATCAACGCTTCGGCGCCGGCTACGCCGTTCTGGATCACGAGACACCACGTCCGCTACCCGAGTTGGCTGCCCAGCTCGGCCAGCTGGTCGCACACCCGGTCACCCGCGCCGAACCGATCCGGCGTCTCGAGGAGCACGGCTTCCGCGTCGTGGCCTCCGAACCCGCGGTCCACTGACCGTCACCAGTTGCATCGCCCCGCCACTCTCCGGGGACACCTCAAGGGTCGGCCAAGAGGCCGGCCCTTCTTTTTGCGTCCCGTTTCTTGCTGATTAAGGCTTGGCGTGTCAGGTTCCCCGCCGTCGAAGTCCCCTCAGACCGCATCCCGGAGCAACCATGGCTTACGCCATGATCGCCATCCGGGCGCGGTCTTTCGCTGCGCCTGTTACAGCTGCCCTGGTCGCGATCACCCAGATCGGGGCCGCCCCGGCCGACCAGCCCACGCCCTACGAGCGCCTCGCCAGGGCCGTCATCGCGGACGGCCCTACGGCCGATCCCCTCACCGATCCTACGGACGTCCTGGACATGCTCGCCGGCGATCCCGTCGCCCGCGCCATACGCGCCGAGGCTGCGGCCGCCGCCATGCGCCGCCTGCCATCGCGCCCCGCGCCAGCCACGAGGGATCCGTCAGCGGATCTCGATCCGGTCATCGCGGCGAAGGTCAGCTCCGCACTTTCGCTCCTGTCCACCGCTCCGGCCGCCAGCCCGGCTGTTGAGCGGTTCGACTTCAAGCGGTTCGCCCGCCGGCACCGGACAACTAGGCCGCCGCGGACCGCGCGGCGCGCCTCCGCTCCCTCGGCCGAGGTCCAGGCGGCGATCTACGACGCCTCCCGACGCACCGGCGCCCCATACACCTACCTCTGGCGGGCGGCCGCGCGGGAATCCAGCTTCGACCCACACGCCGACGCCGCGACGTCGACGGCCTTCGGTCTCTATCAATTCCTCGAAAAGACGTGGCTGCTCACCCTTCGCCGCCACGGCCACAAGCACGGCCTAGGCCATTACGCCGCACGGATCAGCGTCGATGGCCGAGGCGATCCCGTGGTTCGCAGTCCGCGCGACCGGGCCCTGATCTTGGCGCTTCGCGCCGACCCCGAGATCTCCGCTGTTCTGGCGGGCGAGTTCACCCAGGACAACCGCCGCCAGCTCCGGACGGCGCTGGGTCGGGAGCCCCGCGAGGGCGAGCTGTACGCCGCCCACTTCCTCGGCGCCGGCGGCGCCGTCCAGCTGCTGTCGGCCGCCCGCCGCGCCCCGGCTCGTTCGGCCGCCGCCATGTTCCCGGTTCCGGCTTCGCGGAACCGCTCGATCTTCTACCAGGCCAACGGTCGCGCCCGCACCACCAGTGAGTTGGCGGCCCTGCTCATCCGGAAAGGTGAACGCATCTAGCAGCTTCTCGGAGTTTTCTCGTCTCCTGGATTAAGCGGCTGAGTCCCGGGAGCCACAAAACGGGAAAAATTGTCCAATTTCAGCTTCCCGGCGGCGCATGTTCAGTTGCCGTTAAGCCCGGCGTCCCTCATATTGGGCGTCGAGGAGCCGCTTCGTGTCCGAGAAGAAGTACGCCAACGTCGCCGTTCGCCTGCCCGAGGATACGCGGGTCGCGCTGACGGATGGCTTCCGCAAGAAGCTGACCCACGCGGTCGAGGACATCCTCGTCGCCAAGCGCGGTCGCTTCAGCAAGGTTCGCCTCGCCAGCGCGCCGGACTCCTCCTCCCGCACCTTCCTCTCGATCAATGCAGACTTGGCCGATGCCCTGCGGGAAGCTGCCCAGGAGCGCTGCACCTCTGTTGGCGTTCTCGTCTACTCGCTGATCGCCGACAGCACGCCGGCGGCCCCCTCGCCTCGCCGCGAACGGGCAACCCCTCCGCTCGAGCTTCGCGCCGCCTAGCGGCTCTTCTCCCGAATTTCTCAATTACCGCCGCGCATTAACGCGCGCTTAAGGACAATTGCCCCTCCTGCTTAAGCTGTGTGGCCCACACACCTGTGTGGCCCACACACTTGTGTGGCGCCTTGACGGGAATCGCCTTGGGCGGTCCGATCGGCGCCATTCACCACTGAGTCGGGAGGGAGACCAGAACAAAGAAAAACCGCCGCCCCCAGAGGGAACGGCGGGTTTGCACAAGGGCAAAGGCCAACAAGGCGCAAAGCCAACGGCCGAAGTCACAAATCTCAACAGCCCTTATGCAGGCCCTCCCCTAACCCCGTCAACTAAAAAACGCTCTCCAGGGCGCCGGCGAAGCTTTGCCTGAAATCCCTCCCCCATACGGGGAGACGAACGATGCTCACGCATCACCAGGTCCGCGCCGGCGCGCAGGGCCTTCGATCAGTCACGCCTGCGCTCCTGCAGGCCGAAGAATACGCTCGGCGCTGGCAAGGGTTGCCGCCGCAGGGCAGCAAGAAGCGGCTGCTGCAGCTGCTCGAGGATGTTCCGGCCGAGCGGATGGGCGTCAGCACCGCCGCCCGCGATCTGCTGCACTGGATGGTCAAGGCCCAGCCGGCCGGATGCTTCCGGGCGGCCGAGGATTTGGCCGACGCAGACCCCGCGAAGGCGGGTCTCGCCCTCATCAGCACGTGGTCGGACGCCTACCTGGCCGCGGCCTTCGACGTTCACCAGCGGTCGCTCGCGCGCTGGCGGGGTGAGTTGGCCAGCGCAGGCTGGATCTGTTTCCGCGACAGCCCCGATCGCCGTCGTTACCGGGTCGGAGAACCAGAAGCCCCGGAAGAGGCGTTCGGAGTCGACCTTCGGCCGCTCGTGGCGCGTTTCGAAGAGCTGGAGGCCCTCCGCGCGAGCGCGCGGGACCAGGTCCGCGAACTTCTCGCCCTGCGCAAGACGCTCAGCTGCCGGCGCAACCGGATCCGCTCGCTGGCGGCCCTCGTGGTGACCGATGACTGCATCGGTTTCATCGAAACCGCCCTGAAGGCGATCTCGAGCGGGATCCGCGTCAAGGACCGCGACCTTGCGCAGCTCGCCCTCGCCGAGGCCGACAAGGCCATCGCCCGTCTCGAAAGTCTCGTCGATACAATGGTGTGCTTCGCCGCTGACCCGACAGAAGAGTCGGGCGCGCCTGACAGAACCGGCGCCCAATTCGACCCTACCCACCCTTCCCAAATATCTAAGCAAAGAGGAGAGACCGAGGACGAGGGTGGGTACGCTTCGCGGGACCTCCCCTCCCCGCCTGAGGATGAGGAGGAGGAAGTTCTGTGGCAGGCGGACGACCTGGGCGAACCAGACGGGCCTGTGATCGAGGTGACACCGCAGGCTCGCCGAATGGCGACGTCGTCTCCGTCCCGCGTGACCTGTCCGACCTCCCAGGCGGTCCTAAAGGCCCTTCCGGCCCTTCTCGCGGCCCGTGGGCTCGCTTTCAGCAGTCATCCGGCCTTTCCGACCTCTGACGCCCTCGCCGTCGCCTATGGGCAATCCGCCGCAAGTCGCATCGGCCTGCGCCACCAGGCCATCCGACAGGCCAGCTACAGGGTTACACCCCTTCCTTTCGCCGTCGCGGCGCTCTTGTCGGAATTCACGCCCGGCATTCGCGACCGGAAGTCCTATCTTCTGGGCCTGCTCGACCGAATGACCGACGAATGGATCAAGGTCGATCTCTGGGCCAGCTGGCAGCGCCTGGTGCGCGAGAATGCGGCCCCGGCGGCCCAGCCGTCGCTATTCACCGGTCAGAAATCACCGTCCCACTAGGCTTGGCCACACGAGGAACAATGCCCCACTACCCGATCGCCAGTTCAGCCGACGAAGCCGCCCTGTCGTGCGGCCCGTTCTACAGCTCGCTGGATGAGGCGCAGCGTCGTTCGGGCGGCCTGAGGCTGGCGCTCGTGACGGAACGCGCCTCGGAGGCCTTCCCCGATCGCGACGCGGCCGAATCCGCCTATCATGCCGCCATCGCGGCGGGCCGGGCCTCGCTGCTCGAGCTGACGGCAGGTTGGGCGGTCCACTTCGATTTCTGGCGCGCCCTCCCCTCTCCGCCGACGGCCGGGCATCAGGTCTAGACGGTCTAGACGGGCTAGACCCTCTTACCTGTCTAGTTGGTCGGACTTTGCTAGGCGACCTAGACGCGCCGTCCTGTCCGGTCCCTCCGTTTCCACTAGACACGCCGTATTGTCCGGCGCTACCGTCCTTTCCGGTTCCTCCGGCGCGTCCGGCGCGGCTAGTCGCGCCGTCTCCGCCGGTTAGGCCGTATTAACCGTCGTTTCCGTATACTCCGGCCCGTCCGGTTGAGCCGGTTCGACTAGGGGAGGGGTTCATGCCCAACATAACCTTCGCCAACACCAAAGGCGGCAGCGGCAAGACGACCGCGACGCTCGCCCTGGCGTCCGAGCTCATCGACGCCGGCGCGCGGGTCGCCCTCGTTGAAGGCGATCCCAACCGGCCGCTTGCGACCTGGGCCGAAGGTCGCGACGCACCCGTGATCGACGCCGCGAAGCATCGGGTCCGGGACGCGGCCACGGCGACCGCGATCCTTCGGGAAGCGGCGCGCGATCAGAACCTGGTCGTCATCACCACGGACAACGACGACGAAACCGTCCTGGATTGGCTGGAGGCGGCCGAGAGCTGGGCCACCTTTGTGCTCTCGGATCCGGAGGGCTCGCCGAACCAGTGGATGAACCTGGTGATCTCGCAGGCCGATCTGGTCATCGTGCCCTTCGCGCCGACAACGCTGGACGCCCTGCAGGTGATCCGCACCCTCCGCCAGATCAAGCAGACCGAGCGGATCGCAGGGAAGTCCATCCCTCACAAGGTCCTGCTGACCCGGACCAATCCCGGCGCGGTGATGACCCGCGACGAGCGGGATATTCGGGCCTCGCTGGACAAGAACAACGTCGCCCTGATGAGCGTCACCCTCGGCGATCGGCCTGCCTTCCGGGGCATGTTCAAACACGACGCGCTGCTGAGCGAACTCACCGACGTCGAGGCGGGCGGTTTGCACCACGCC
Source organism: Brevundimonas sp. (assembly GCA_046290035.1). Taxonomy (GTDB): domain Bacteria; phylum Pseudomonadota; class Alphaproteobacteria; order Caulobacterales; family Caulobacteraceae; genus Brevundimonas. Next base: position 4,850 of record JBKBUS010000001.1, on the reverse strand, counting down.
CGCGCCAACGCAGCGGCCTACGTCGAGGAAGTCATCGAGCTGCTCCGCAGCAACGAAAAGCAGGAGGCCGCCTGATGCCCGGCAAAGTCGATCCGTTCGCCAGTCTCGAACAGGACAGCGCCCCCGTCGCCAGCCCTGCCAGGACCGTAGACATCTCCGGCTTCAAGCCGAGGGAACGGCCGGCCATCGACCGCGGCGCGGCCGAGGCCGCACGCAGGGTAGGGGAGGAGGCGGGCTTCGCCAGCCGCGCTCGGCCCGCGACGCCCAAGACCAGCCCCAAGGCCGGCCGCAGCCGACTGTCCGACATCGTCGGCCGAAATGTGATCGAGGGCGACAAGGCCCAGCTGAACATGCTGGCGCCGGCCGAGCTGTGCTTGCGGTTCACCGAGATCCAGCGCCAGCGCGGCGACGCTGCCCGCTGGCAGACGCTCGCGGCCGCCCTGGACGCTCTGGAGGCCCAGAATGACTGAACCGGCCCCGCTGTCGATCGGCCAGACGGTGATCCACCACGCCAAGCGCTGGACGGCCCAGGGATGGGAGCCCGTCAAGGAGCGCCTGAAGGTCGTGCGGGCCTCGATCGAGAATGATCCGACCTACACGGGTCACATCGAACTCGCCGCTGATCGCTACTCCCAGAGTGTCTTCGTGACGCGCGACGAGATCCAGACGCTAAGCGAGGCCGGGGAGGCGGTGACCGATTGGACCGCCGACGATTGGGGGCGGCTCGCGACCGCCGCCGCCATGTTCATCGGCGTCGGCGACGGGCCTGAATGGGCCGCTGTCGCCGATCGTGTCCAGGATCAGGTTGATGCGGGGTATCTCACGCTCATCCGCGCAGGGCCTCCGCATCTTTACCGGGCGACGGACCTCGGCAAGGCCGCGTTGCAGGCTCATCGGCACGGATCCGGCCGCGCATGACCGCCGAGGATCTCGCCGCGCTCTCTCGGGCCGTCCGTCACAACGTCGGCTGGCTCGATGTGCCGGCGGACGCTGAAGATGCGCTCAGGGCCATGCGGGACCGCGTCGGGCGCGGCCTGTTCCGCGAACTCGGCCGACTGCCGGCGAACAGCCCCAACATCACCTTCAAGATCACCGAAGAGGGGAGGGCAGCCGCCGCTTGCGCCTCCCTGGCCGCCTAAAATCGACGCTAGGGCCCAATTCCGGCCCGTGGAGCGCCCTCGGCGGCGTCGGCCGGGGTGTGGCGGCCTAGCGGGCTCCCAGCCGCCTCAGCGCGCTATCACAGGAGCGGCCCGTCTCGCGGCCGAGCCGGTCGTTTACGACGTCGCCGCCGCGCCGATATGACGCCGGCCGGGTGAAGGCCCCGGCCCAGAGCCCGAGGTTCCTCTCGCAGGCCCTCATCCCCACGCTCCGGTAGGTCGACGTGTAGTAGGGCACGGCCAGGCCGCGGCTCACGAGCCAGTCCCCCAGATCCACGCCGCCGTATTCGCAGCGCACCACGGCCCGGTCGGCTTGCTGCGCCAGCCGTCCCGGGTCCCAATCCCTGTAGACGCAGCGCACGCGCCCGCGCCCGATCATGTTCTTCAGCGCCTCGGTCACGTGCTGGCCGCAGCGATAGGGGCGGCCCTGCAGCATGCACAGCTGGCCGCGCTCGGGCGCGTCGACGCCCTCGAGACGAAGCCGATCCTGGCCGATCATCAGGGTGTCGCCGTCGACGACGCGCACGCGACCCTCATAGACCGCACGCCTTTCCGTCGAGGCCGCCGGCGAGGACGTCGCAACGCTGGCCGCCACGGCCGCGATCAGGACCAGGTGCTTCATGGCAGAACTTTCTCGGCCGCCACGGCCGGGGCAGGGGAGGGGAGGGACGGCTGCGCCGGCGACACAAGCGCCAGCACCATGACGCCGACCATGTAGATCGTCGCGGCGAGCCACAGGCCACGCCGCCGGTTGCGCGCGGCCGCAGACAGCTTCCGCCCCTCGATCAGGTCATGGATCCAGCTGAGATAGCCGAGGACCGCTGCGGAGCAGAAGGACAGCATCGCCAAGGTCAGCACCGTCGACACGCCCAGGAGCGGCGGGACGATCGCCGCGGCCCCGGCCAGCAGCGCCAGCTTCAGCAGGAAGCGCGACGTCCGCTGGATCAGACCGTCATGGCCGACCATGGCGCGCCGAAACCCCTCCGGGATCTTGTCACGCCAGGAGGGCGCAGGGGCCGCACCGTCGCGCGGCCCCCACGGACCTTGCTCGACGGCCGGCCGCTCCTTGCGCAGACGCATCACAGCTGCACGACGGGGGCCAGAGCCGGATGCGGCTTCGCCGCTATCAGGATCTCCGCCGGCGACGGCCGTGCGTTTGGATCGTGCGGCGCGCGATCGCCGACCAGGTCGACCAGCATCTCCCGGAACCTGGCCGAACCCCACTTCAGCTGTCCGCCGGCGGCGACGGACAGCACCGCGTCAGACACACCGAGCTTTCCGGCCATCTCCACACGCTCCTCGAGCGCCAGAAGCTCCACCAGCTGCGCGACGGCCGGCGTCACCACGGTCGCCGGATGCGCCACGGCGGGCTGGGTCGTGCCTTCCCTCACCACGCGAATCCCCACCTCGCCCGGCACCTCACCCTTCAGCAGACGCCCGCCCATCAGGCTCGTGACCACCCAGGTCTCGTGCAGGTGCTTCACCGACTCCCGAGTGGCGCGGATGATCCGCCCGATCGGGCGGTCCTCCTCCCACGTCAGGAACCCCGCCAGTCGGCCGGTTTCCACGGCCGTCAGGGCCACCACACTCCCGCCCGGCAACTTCATGTCGCGCACCAGGCGCGCACCAGGCCGTTCGCGGGCGATGAAAGCCGCCAGGATGTCGATGTCGTTCATGCGTCCACTCGCTCTACTGCCGTCCGGGGTGACAGGGCCCGGAAACTCTTGAGGTGATCCAGTCGCGGGCGTCCCCTCAGCTCGCGCACCGTTCCGTCAGCGCAGACCTCGTGAACCCGGAGCCACCCAAGCGGCCCCTGGCTGACGATCGCGCGACCGGTGAACCCCAGCACCATCGAGCCGGGGCGCAGCTGCCAGAGGACGCCCGCGTCCCCCGCGCCGGGCTCGCTTTCCGGGCGGAGGAAGTCGTCAGGGCTGAAGCCGGCCTCGGCCAGCATTTCGCCCCAGAAGTAGAACAGCACATGGCCGCGCTCGAGGAGGCGACCGCGCTCCTCAGGCGTCGCATTGGCCGGGCGGCCGAAGGCCAGATCCGCCAGCGCATCCCACCAGGGCCGCATCTGCGGAGACGCGGCGGCAAGAGGCACAGCCGTCATCGGTCATTCTCCCTTTGATCGAGATCTCGCGCCGGGCGACCCCGGCCGGAACGTCCCTCGAGGCGAACGGCGGGGCGCGGCCGCCGCAACGGCAAGCCGTCCTCCGCTCCGCTTCGGCCCTGCGGGTGCGGCCGCCGCTCGGACCCCGCCGGGGTGTCCTCGGGACGACCGGGGATCGGCCCCGGTTGAGCGGAGGATCCGACATGAGCGAGCGCCAGCGACCCGAAGCCCGCATCACCGACGCCATCATCGCGCAGCTCAAGCAGGGCGTGCGGCCCTGGAAACAGCCTTGGGACAGCGCCGGCACCGCCGTCGCCCTTCCCCTGCGGGCGAACGGCGAGGCCTATCGCGGCATCAACACCGTCATGCTCTGGATGCGCGCCTCGGCCGAAGGCTGGGCCGGGCGTCACTGGATGACCTACCGTCAGGCTGCGGCCCTTGGCGGCCAGGTCCGCAAGGGTGAGTCCTCGACCCTTGTGGTCTACTACGGCCAGTCCGGCGGCGGCGACGTCGACGACGACGGGGAGGAGAGCCGCGGCTTCCGCTTCCTCAAGGGCTACCCCGTCTTCAACGTGGCCCAGATCGACGGCCTGGACCCCTCGTTCTACCCCGCTCCCGTCGAGCGACCCGTCTACGACGTCCGATGGAATGCCGAACTTGAGGCTTTCCTCGACGCGACCGGCGCGGACATCAGCTGGACCGGCGAGCGCGCCTACTACGCCCCGGGCCCGGACCACATCCGCATGCCCGATCGGGCGCTGTTCCGCGACGCCGAGCAGGCCTACGCCACGGCTCACCACGAGCTGATCCACTGGACCGGCGCCAAGCACCGCCTGGACCGCACCTTCGGTTCCCGCTTCGGCGATCCCGCCTACGCCCGGGAGGAGCTGGTCGCCGAACTCGGCGCCGCCTTCCTCGGGGCACACACCGGACTGCGCCCCGACCACATCGAGGACCACTCGGCCTACATCGGCCACTGGCTGCAGGCGCTGAAGTCGGACAGCCGCGCGATCCTGAAGGCGGCGGCGCAAGCGCAGGCCGCCTGCGACTTCGTCCTGCAGGCCGTCGAACGCGGTCGGCTGAAGGAGGCGGCCTGACGGCCGCCTCCCCTTCATCGCGATCGCTCTCATGCGGCCGCCGCTCCCAGCCCGGCTACATCCGCAGCGATCTTGGCGAGATCCGGTTTGGCCCGGCTGCTATAGCGGATTGTCCGGAGCCCGGCGGCCGCCGTCATCGCGTCCCGCGCCGCGTCCCGGTCAGCCGCGTGTGTCCTGTCGTCCAGCTCGACCAGAGCGACTGTCGCGCCCGCCTGGTTCAGGATGACGAAGTCCACCACCTTCCGGTCGAAGCGATTCCTCGCCGTCGTCGCCTCGGCCCGGGACAACCCGGGCCTGGTCGCAAGCACGGCCGCCATACTCACCTGCGGACACACGACATGGCCGGGCAAGGCCTCGCGGAGTCGGCCAAAGAACTCCCATTCATTCGCCGTCAGCACAGGCCGGGCCTGCAGGGGTTCGACCTTGGCCTGCCCGGGGACGCCCTTGAACAGGCCCATCTCCTTCAGGAGCCAGCCGGCCGCCGCC
>JBKBUS010000067.1:0-7543 GCA_046290035.1 Brevundimonas sp. | reverse complement strand
CGGCGGAGCGCGATCTGGCGCTGACGCTGGACGCTTTCGACCAGGCGGTCTCGGACGCCTACGACCGGCGGGGACCGCATCTGGTGGCTGAGCACGCCTATCGCCTGGCCCAGGCCTTCTCGAAGTTCTACGCCGCCTGTCCGGTCATGGCGGCGCCGGACGCGGCGACGCGGGCGTCGAGACTGGCGCTGAGCCGGGCCACGCTGGATCAGCTCGAAACCGCGCTGGATCTTCTGGGCGTCGCCACGCCCGAGAGAATGTAGCGTCCGCGCCACAGACTCCCGTCGTTCAGAAAGGTTAACCTCGAGCCCTTGAAGACGGCGTGGGGGCGCCATGGCGCGCGGGACGTCACAGATCGGGGACCTGCCGGCGGTCGAGCCGGGCGCCGGGCTGCCGCTGTTCCGGCGCCGGGCGCGGCTGTACGTGGACGGGTTCAACCTGCACCATGCGATCCTCGATCTGGACCGGCCGGAGTGGCTGTGGCTGGACCTGACGGCGCTGGGCAAGGCGATCCTGCCGCGCGGCGAGCGGCTGACCGGGGTCACCTGGGTGGCGGCGCACCGGCCGCAGAAGCGCGAGCGGATGACGGCGCTCGCCACCTATGAACTGGCGCTCAGGGCGTCGGGCGTGCGCTGCCTGATGGGACATTTCGTGGTGCGCGGCGATCACTGCCATGCGTGCGGACACAGCTGGATGGACGCGACGGAGAAGCAGAGCGACGTGAACCTGGCGCTCGCGGCGGCGGCGGACGCCGAGGCGGGGCGGGTGGACGCCGCCTACCTGCTCACCACCGACGGCGATCACGCGGCGACGGCCCGGTTCCTGAGCGAGAGCTTTCCGCGCATGCGGGTGATCAGCGTCGCGCCGCCGGGACGGGGGCACAACCGGCAGATCCTGCGTCACTGTCATGCGCGGGCCGAGGTTCCGCCCGACTTGGTGGCCCGGTCGCCGCTGCCGGACCGGATCAAGAGCGCCCACGGCTGGCTGGTCCGGCCCGACGCCTGGCGCCCGCGCGACCCTGATCCGCCCCCCCCGCCGCCGGTCGCGAGCGACGACGAGCGGCGCGCCCGCCTGAGACTGGTCGTCTCCAACGCCTGACCCGAAGGCGCGCGGGGCCACGCCGACGCAAGCGGAGGCCGAAAACCGTTCGCGCCCAAGGAGTTGGCGTCCCGCCAGGCGCGTCCGCGCGCCAAGGCGCGCTGGTCCGCTAGGTTTCAGTCATGGCGACGAATGAGGCCGAGGCGGCGGCGTCCCTGGAACGGGGATGGGCCCTGCGGGCCTCGGCCGACGAAACCGCCGCGGCCCAGGCCGAGCGGCTGGCGAAGGCGGCTCTAGACCTGGCCCTTGGGGTCGGGGCCGAAGCGGTTGGGGCCGCGCGTGCCCTCGGTCAGCCCGATCCACAGGAGGAAGCCGAGGTTGACGAGGATGATCAGGCCGAACCAGCCGAACATCGGGCCGATGAGGGCGAAGATCGCGGCGGGGTCATCGTTCTCGAGCGCCTGGGCGTTGAGGATCGCCTGAACGCCGACCGACCCGAAGGCCACGAAGGTCCCGATGATGGTCACCGCCCAGGGGACGACGATCAGCCAGCCGGTGTGGCCCATGTCGTGGAGCCGCTTCACGCCGATGGCCAGGTTCGGCCAGATCAGGGCGAGCGAAATCAGGGCGCCGATAAGGGGCAACCAGCCGGCGACGACGCCGACCCCCAGCAGGATCAGCCAGCCGATCCAGAAATGCGACCGGCGGCTGCGGCCGTTGAACGAGAACAAGAGGTGCTGCCAGTCGAAGCCGGCGACCTGGGGCGGCAGGCCCAGACCCGAACCGGACAGGGCCATGATCTCGGTGGCCTCGCCGCCCACGGGCACGAAGTCGACCTTCTGGCCCGGATGAACCGACCCGCCCCGGAGCGAGGCGGTGTTGAAGCTGTAGCGGGCGCCGTCGTCGCCGCTGATCAGGCCGGCCCCGGCGGCCGCGTCATAACTCAGAACCTCGCCGCGCATGGCGTCCCTCCCTCTGTCCGGAGCGGAGGATGAACGTGCGTCGGCGGCAAGATCAAGGGAAGACCTCATGGCCTTTCACGAGGTGCGCCTGCCCGCGCGGCTGGCGTTCGGCTCGACGGCGGGCGTGGAGCGCCGGACGGAGATCGCCACGATGGCGAGCGGGTTCGAGCGCCGCTCGACGCCCTGGGCGCTCGGGCGGCGGCGCTATCTCATCGGCGCGGGGGTGCGGTCGCTGGACGACATGGCCGAGCTGACCGCCTTCTTCGAGGCGCGGCGCGGGCCGTTGAACGGCTTCCGCTTTCGCGATCCGCTGGATTTCAAGTCCTGTGCTCCGTCGGGTGCGATCGGGGCGGCGGACCAGGTGCTCGGCGTCGGCGACGGGACGAGGCGGCTGTTCCAGCTGGCGAAGGCCTACGGCGACGTGATCCGGCCGATCCGAAAGCCGGTCGCGGGATCGGTGGCGGTGGCCATCGATGGCGTCGCGCTCGAGCCCGACGGCTATGCCGTCGATTCCGTGACGGGCGAACTGACGCTGGCCGTCGCGCCGGACGAGGGGGCCGTCGTCACCGCCGGCTTCGCCTTCGACACGCTTCCGGCTGCGCGTCACGGCCGGCGAGACGCAGGTGCGGACGTTCGATGTCGAGGCGGCGGAGGTGGTCTATCCGACGTCCGAGCTGGCGGCGGACCGCGCGCTGCACGGCCCGCTCGAGGCGCGGGTGGCGGGCTTCGAGCCCGGCTACGGCTGGGGCGACGAGGCGCGGCTCGCGATCTAGAGGTTTGCGAAGCGGCCGGAAGCGCCTAACTCAACCCCGCAAGCGATTTCGTGGGGTAGCGACCGAGTGGCGGGCGATCCGTACAAGGAACTGGGGGTCTCGCGCGGCGCCAGCGCCGAGGAGATCAAGAAGGCGTTCCGCAAGCTGGCCAAGCAGCTGCACCCGGACCAGAACCGCGACAATCCCGCGGCGGCCGAGCGCTTCAAGCGGGTCACGGCGGCGTTCGACATCCTGGGCGACGAGGACAAGCGCAAGCGGTTCGACCGCGGCGAGATCGACGCCGACGGGCGCGAGCAGTTCCGCGGCTTCGGCGGGGCCGGCGCCGGCCCGGGCGGATTCGGCCGCAGCGCCGGCGGCGGGCAGCGCGCGCCGTTCGACGACATCGACCTGGACGAGGTGTTCAGCATCTTCGGCGGCGGGGCTCGGGGCCCCGGGCGCGGCTTCGGCATGGGGCGGGGCCAGGACGTCCGCGCGACGCTGGAGATCACGCTGGAGGAATCCATCGCCGGCGCGACCCGGCGCATCCAGTTCTCCGACGGCCGCACCCTGGACGTGGTCATCCCCAAGGGGGCGGGCGAGGGGCAGGTGATCCGCCTGCGCGGCCAGGGCGCGCCCGGACGCGGCGGCGGGGAGGCGGGCGACGCCCTGATCGAGCTGAAGCTGGCGCCGCATGCGCTCTATACGCCCGACGGCGCGGACCTTCTGATGGACCTGCCGATCTCGGTCCCGGACGCGGTGCTGGGCGGCAAGGCGCCCGTGCGGACGCCGGACGGGACGGTCAACCTGACCATCCCAAAGGGCTCGAACAGCGGCCAGGTGATGCGGCTGAAGGGGCGCGGCGGCTACGCCAACGGACGACGCGGCGACCTGAAGGTGCGGCTGCTCGTGACCTTGCCGGAATCGCCGGACGAGGCTCTGGTGAAATTCGCCGAAGACTGGCGCGCCAAGCGCCCCTACCAACCCGGGCGCTGACCTGATGCCGACCAAGCCGACCCTGAAGCCCAAGCGCCCGTGGTTCTCCTCAGGGCCCACGGCGAAGCGGCCGGGTTGGTCGCTGGCCGCGCTGCCGGACGGCCTGCTGGGCCGCGGCATCCGGGCGCCGGAGGTGGTGGCGCGGTTCGCCACAGGGCTGGAGCTGACGCGGCAGGTGCTGAGGCCGCCCGAGGACTATGTGCTGGCCTATGTCCCAGGGTCGGACACGGGGGCGGTCGAGGCGGCGATGTGGGGGATGCTGGGCTCGCGGCCCGTACAGCTGCTCGCCTTCGAGAACTTCGGCAAGACCTGGGCGGTGGACGCCAAGGATCACCTGAAGCTGGACCCCGAGGTGCTGTCCGCGCCTTGGGGGCGGTGGCCCGACACCGGCGCGGTCGATCCGAAGAAGGACCTGGTGTTCCCTTGGAACGGGACGACCTCGGGGGTGAAGGCGCCGAACGCCGACTTCATCTCAGAGGGTCGCGAGGGGCTGGTGATCTGCGACGCGACCTCGGCGGCCTTCGCCATGCACCTGCCGTGGGACCGGCTTGATGTGACGACCTTCTCCTTCCAGAAGGCGCTGGGCGGAGAGGCGGGGATCGGGGTGGCGGTGCTGTCGCCGCGGGCGGTCGCCCGGCTGGACGAGGTCGAGGCGCGCCAGCCGGTGCCGAAGCTGCTGCGGCTGACCGACGGCGGGCGGTTCAACCGGGCGCTGGCCGCCGGAACCATGATCAACACCTTCTCGGTCCTGACGATCGAGGACTGGATCGACGCGCTGGAGTGGGCGAAGGGCGTCGGCGGACTGGACGAGCTGGTTCGCCGGACCGACGCCAACTTCGCCGTCCTGGCCCAATGGGTTGCGCGGAGCGGCTGGATCGACTTCCTGGCCGAGGACCCGGCGACCCGGTCCACCACCTCGGTCTGCCTGAAGATCGTCGATCCGCGTGTGACGGCGCTGGACGATGCGGGGCGGCAGGCGTTCGTCTGGCGCATGAAGGGCCTGCTCGAGGACGAGGGCGCCGCCTTCGACGTCGAGAGCCATCGCAACGCCCCGGCGGGCCTGCGCATCTGGTGCGGCTGCACGGTCGAGGCCGAGGACGTGGCGGCGGCCACGCCCTGGCTGGACTGGGCGTTCGAGACCGCCGCCGCCGAGCTCTGAGAAATCCTCCGCGCACGGGCGACATCGGCGGCTGAGCCGTCTATAGCGACGCCGCATCTTCCGAGGAGATCAGGACTTGGCGAACGTCGCGGTGGTCGGCGCCCAGTGGGGCGACGAGGGCAAGGGCAAGATTGTCGACTGGCTGTCGAACCGGGCCGACGTGGTCGTCAGATTCCAGGGCGGTCACAACGCCGGCCACACGCTGGTCGTCGGCGACAAAGTCTACAAGCTGAGCCTGCTGCCCTCGGGGGTGGTGCAGGGCAAGCCGTCGGTTATCGGCAACGGCGTCGTGGTCGATCCCTGGGCGCTGCTCGACGAGATCGCCCGCATCGAGGCGCAAGGGGTGGCGATCACCCCGGACATCCTGAAGCTGGCGGACAATGCCTGTCTGATCCTGCCGCTGCACCGCGATCTGGACGGCGCGCGAGAGGCGCAAGCCGGGGCCGGCAAGATCGGCACCACCGGGCGCGGCATCGGGCCGGCCTATGAGGACAAGGCCGGGCGGCGGGCCATCCGCGTGGGCGACCTGGCCGACCCCGAGGCGCTGGACGCCAAGATCGAGCGGCTGCTGGCCCACCACGGGGCGCTGCGCAAGGGGCTGGACCTGCCGGAGATCGATCCGGCGGCGCTGAAGGCCGAGCTTCTGGCGATCGCGCCGCAGGTGCTGCGTTTCACCGGGGAGCCGGTGTGGAGACAGCTGGACCGGGCCTATCGCGACGGCAAGCGCATCCTGTTCGAGGGCGCGCAGGGGGCGCTGCTGGACGTCGACCACGGCACCTATCCCTATGTGACCAGCTCCAACACCGTGGCCGGTCAGGCGGCGGCGGGATCGGGCCTCGGCCCCCGGTCGGTCGGTTACGTGCTGGGCATCGTGAAGGCCTATACGACCCGCGTCGGCGGCGGGCCGTTCCCGACGGAACTGACCGACGCCGACGGTCAGCGGCTGGGCGAGCGGGGCCGCGAGTTCGGCACCGTCACCGGGCGGGCGCGGCGCTGCGGCTGGTTCGACGCGGTGCTGGTGCGCCAGTCGATCGCGGTCAACGGCATCCACGGCATCGCCCTGACCAAGCTGGACGTGCTGGACGGGTTCGAGACGCTGAAGATCTGCGTGGGCTACCGCGTGGGGGATCGCCAACTGGACTATCTGCCCGCCGGGCTGCGCGACCAGGCGGCGGCGGAGCCGATCTACGAGACGCTGGATGGCTGGTCCGAGAGCACCCAGGGCGCGCGCTCCTGGCGGGATCTGCCCGCCAATGCCGTGAAGTACGTCCGGCGCGTCGAGGAGCTGATCCAGGCGCCGGTGGCGCTGCTGTCCACGAGCCCTGAGCGGGAGGACACGATCCTGATGCAGGACCCGTTCGCCGGATAGGGAGGGCTCAACCCGACCTTAACCGGAAGCCTTCACCATGGCGGCGCTTCAGAACGAGGGCCGCCCTAATTGTTCGCCGCCGACACCAAGACGCTGCACAAGATCGAGCCGGTCATCCGGCGCACCCTGATCGTCGACCCCAACATGGCGTCGGCCAAGCTGATGGCCGATCTGGTCAAGGGCCTGGGCGCCCGCGAGGTGGTCGTCGAGCAGGACGAGAAGCTGGCGCTGGAGGCCGCGCGGGACCTCGAGCCCGGCATCATCTTCGTCGAGCGGACCGGGCCCCGGCTGGACGGGGAGTCCTTCACCAAGCGCCTGCGCCGCTCGAACCTGGCGTGCCGCAAGGCCCCGATCATCATGGTGACCTCGGACGCGACGGCGTCGACCATCAAGGGCGCGCGCGACAGCGGGGTGCACGAGTTCCTGCGCAAACCCTTCACCTCCGGCGACCTGTTCAAGCGCATCGAGGTCGTGTCGGTCCGTCCGCGCGACTGGATCGAGGCCGTGGGCTACGTCGGGCCTGACCGCCGTCGGTTCAACTCGGGCGAGTACGCCGGGCCTCAAAAGCGCAAGTCGGACAAGGCCAAGGGCGGCGACGCGGCCGCGGCCAAGGATCAGGCGATGCGCATCCTGAACGCCGCCCTGGCCCAGTTCGACAACGATCCGATGCAGGCGCTGCGATCGATCCGCGAGCAGGTTTCGGCGCTGAAGGCGCTGGCCATGAAGAACGCCGACGCCGCCATGGCGGTGGCGCTGGCCTCGGTCGAGACGGTGCTGATGGGCGCCGCCCCGACGCGGGGTCAGCTGGAACGGCCGATCCAGGGCGTCCTCGCGCTCGCCGCGCCGGAGACCTTCGCCAAGGCGAGCTGAGCCGGTCGACGCGTCAGGCGTCGACCAGGTTCCGCTCCATGGCCGCCGCGCGCATGGCCTTCTGCAGCTTCTCGAAGGCGCGCACCTCGATCTGACGCACGCGCTCGCGGCTGACGCCGTACTGGCCGGCCAGCTCCTCGAGCGTCACCGGGTCGTCCTTGAGGCGGCGTTCGGTCAGAATGTGCTTCTCGCGGTCGGTGAGCTCCTCCATGGCCTCCTGAAGCAGGCCCATGCGGATGTCGCGCTCCTCGTCCTCGGCCAGCCGGGTCTCCTGGGACACGGCCTCGTCGTCGGACAGCCAGTCCTGCCACTCGCTCTCGCCGTCGGCCCGCAAGGGGGCGTTCAGCGACGCGTCGCCCGACAGGCGCCGGTTCATGTCGATGACGTCCTGCTGGGTGAC
>JBKBUS010000066.1:6218-7555 GCA_046290035.1 Brevundimonas sp. | reverse complement strand
CGCCCATCGGGGTCGCCGTCATGTCCGGCCACCTCGACGATCCCGCCTGGACGACCCTGGCGCGGCGTCACGTCTCCCAGCTCACGCCCGAGTGGGAGATGAAGATGGAGTACATCCTCGGCGACGAGGGCGCCTTCCGCTTCGACGCCCCGGACCGGATCGCCGCCTTCGCCCGCGTCAACGCCATGCGCCTGCATGGCCACGCGCTGATCTGGTACTCGCAGGGCCAGGCCTGGTTCGAGGCGATCAAGCCCTCGCGGCGGGAACAGGCGTTCGACGACTACATCGCCCGCGTGGCCGGACGGTATCGCGGACAGGTGGCAGGCTGGGACGTCGTGAACGAAGCGGTGGCCGAGGACGGCGAGGGGCTGCGCGACTGTCACTGGAGCGCGCAGTTCGGTCAGGACGGCTACATCGCCCGCGCCTTCGAGCGCACCGGCGCCGCCGACCCGGACGCGGTGCTGTTCCTCAACGACTACAATCTGGAGAACCTGCCGCGAAAGGGCGCGACCTTCCTGCGCCTTGTCGAGCGGCTGCTCGCGGCCGGCGCCCCGATCACCGGCATCGGCACCCAGGCGCACCTGGATATCGACATCCCGGCGGGTCAGATCACCGCCTTCATGCGCGACGCCGCCGCCTTCGGCCTGCCGATCCACGTGTCGGAGCTGGACGCGCCGATGGGGTCGGGTCTGATCGATCGCGCCCGCCGCGACGCGCGTCGCCGGCTGCAGACGGCGCGGGTGATGGAGTACGCCGAGGCCTTCGCCGCCCTGCCGGAACGCCAGCGCTACGCCTTCACCCTGTGGGGCCTGCGCGACGCCGACAGCTTCGTGAACCGGCAGGGGGGCGACGACAGTCCGCTGGCCTTCGACGGCGACGGCCGCCCGACGCCGTTGTTCCAGGCCTTGGCCGACGGGTTCGCGGCGGCGCGCTAAACCTCCAGCGCCGCCTCGCCTTTCAGGATCGCGGCGGCCTCGGGCGCGTGCTTCGCGCCGGATCGGTCGTGCAGCACGAGCGCGGGCAGCAGCCGCAGGGGCGCCCGACCGCCGCGGATCGCGCGAACGAGCACTCGCTTGGCGGGCCTGTCGGCGAAGGGCTGGATCGGCTTGATTGCGAAGGAGCCGCATCGCTTGCGCCAGCCCTCCAGAATGTCCGCCAGCCGGTCCGCCCGGTGGATCATCAGCACGCGCCCTCCGTCGCGGACGGCCAGCGACAGGAAGTCGAGCCAGACCTGAAGGCCGTCGTCCGCCATCCAGGCGCCCTTCTTCGCTTCTGTTGGGGCCCTGAGCGCGCCCGGATCGTCGAAGAAGGGCGGATTGCATACCGCCCAGTCGAAG
>JBKBUS010000066.1:0-6208 GCA_046290035.1 Brevundimonas sp. | reverse complement strand
GGGCTGGCTGAGCGCGGCGAAGCCGTCGGCCACATCTCCCCTGCGGACCTCGCCCTCAAGGCCGTTCAGGTCGAGATTCTCCGCCGCCAGCGCGGCGCTCGCCGGATCACGCTCCACGCCGAAGAGCTTCACGCCCGGCCGCCGCGCGCCGATCTGGCACAGCGCGGCTCCCGCCCCGCATCCCGCCTCGATCACGCGCTGGCCCGGCCCGGCTTCGCAGGCGGCGGCCAGCAGGGCGGCGTCCATGCCGGCGCGGTAGCCGGACGACGGCTGGCGCAGGACCATCTGTCCGCCGAGGAACCGGTCCTCCGTCGTCGAGTTTTCTTGCGGCGTTGCGACCGTCACGCGGCTTGACCCTTCATGGCCGTCTCACCATTGTCGCGCCACATCCGGCGGGCAAGACGCCGGCGCAAGAAACGGGCGCGCTCCCCTCGCGCCGGATTGGAACGAGTACGCCTTTGGACGCCGCCATCGCCGCCCCGCGCGCAGGGACCGCCCGCCCGACCGGCGACGCGGAGGTTCTGGCGCGTCTGGCGCAGCCCGACATGGTCGAGGTCGATAGACTGATCCTGGAGCGGATGCAGTCGACGGTGCCGGTCATTCCGCTTCTGGCCGAGCACATCGTCTCTGCGGGCGGAAAGCGCCTGCGCCCGCTGATCGCCGTGGCCGCGGCCCGGGCCGTGGGCGGCGAGCGGCTGGACAACGCCCACCGCTTCGCCGCGGCGGTGGAGTTCATTCACACCGCCACCCTGCTGCATGACGACGTGGTGGACAGCTCCGAGCTGCGCCGGGGCAAGGTCGCCGCCCACCTGATCTGGGGCGCTCCGTCCAGCGTGCTCGTCGGCGACTTCCTGTTCGCCCGCGCCTTCGAACTGATGGTCGAGACGGGCCAGATGCGGGCGCTCGGCGTGCTCGCCCACGCCTCCAGCGTCATCGCCCAGGGCGAGGTGCTGCAGCTGACGCGCGCCCACGACCTGAAGCTTGACGAGGAGACCTATCTCCGCATCATCGCCGCCAAGACCGCCGAGCTCTTCGCCGCCGCCGCCGAGGCGGGGGCGCTGGGCGTCGAGGCTCCGGACGCGGCCGTGGCGGCGCTCAGATCCTACGGCCTGAACCTGGGTCTGGCCTTCCAGTTGGCGGACGACTCCCTGGACTACGGCGGCGCCTCGGAGACGCTGGGCAAGAACGCCGGCGACGACTTCCGCGAGGGCAAGGTCACTCTGCCGCTCCTGATCGCCATGTCCCGCACCGCCGGCCGCGAGGACGCCTTCTGGCGCGCCGCCATCGACGACGGCAAGCGCGGAGACGACGAGTTCCGCCGCGCGCGCGAGCTGATCATCGGCACGGGCGCCTTGGGCGCGACGCTGGATCGCGCCGGGGCCTACGCCGACGCCGCCAAGGCCGCGCTGAAGGCCGTGCCCGCCAGCCCCTGGCGCGCCGCGCTCGCCGATCTCGCCGACTTCGCCGTCAGCCGGGCGGCCTGATCTAGCAGGGTATGGCCAAGGCGTGTCCTGACGCCGCGAACTGAAGGATCGGGCGATCGCGGGTGAGGATCGTCGCGTGATACGCCCGGGCCGTAGCCGTTATGATCCGGTCGCCAGGGTCGCGGAGCCCGGGCGCGTCGAGTTCGGCGGCGGCTATCAGCATTCGCGGCGAAAGGTCGGTGCAGGCTACTCCCGAAGCCAACAACACGTCGAACCAGGCCTCCACGGGCATGGCCAGGGCGATGCGGTTCTTGGTTTTGAGCATGCCGACCTCCCAAGCGGTAATCGGCGATACCAGGACGTCGCGCTGCTCGTTAACGGCCTGCCTGATCGTTTTTAGACAAGGCTCGCCGCGAAACGCTGGATGCGGCGGCAGGCTTCCTCCAGCACCTCGTCCGAGGTCGCGTAGCTGATGCGGAAATAGGGGCTGAGGCCGAAGGCGGCGCCGTGCACCACCGCCACGCCCTCGGCCTCCAGCAGCGCCGTGGCGAAGGTCTCGTCGGTGTCGATGACCGTCCCGTCCGGCGTCGTCTTGCCGATCAGACCCTCTACCGACGGATAGACATAGAAGGCGCCCTCGGGGTTCGGACAGCGAATGCCCGTCGCCTGGTTCAGCATCGAGACCACGAGGTCGCGGCGCCGCTCGAACGCCTGGCCGCGCTCGCGAATGAAGTCCTGCGGCCCGTTCAGGGCCTCGACCGCCGCCCACTGGCTGATGGAGGAGGGATTGGACGTCGTCTGGCCCGCGACCTTGCGCATCAGGTCGATCAGGGGCTTGGGGCCGCCCGCATAGCCGATGCGCCACCCGGTCATGGCGTAGGCCTTGGACACGCCGTTGACGGTCAGGGTGCGGTCGTAGAGCTCCGGCGCGACCTGGGCGATCGTCGTGTACTCGAAGTCGCCGTAGATCAGGTGCTCGTACATGTCGTCCGTCATCACCCAGACGTGCGGATGGCGCTTCAGCACCTCCGCCAAGGCCTTCAGCTCGTCGGCCGCATAGGCCGCGCCGGTCGGGTTCGACGGGCTGTTCAGGATCATCCACTTCGTCCTCGGCGTGATCGCGGCCTCCAGCGCCTCGGGCTTCAGCTTGAAGCCGTCGGCCTCGTGGCCGATCACCACGCGGGGCTCGCCGCCGGCCAGCAGCACCATGTCCGGATAGCTGACCCAGTAGGGCGCCGGCACGATCACCTCGTCGCCCGGCGACAGGGTGGCGACCAGCGCATTGTAGATCACCGCCTTGCCGCCGGGGGCGACGTGGATCTGGTCGATCCCATAGGTCAGGCCGTTTTCGCGCGCGAACTTGGCGGCCACGGCGGCCTTGAGCTCCGGCAGGCCGTCGACGTCGGTGTACTTGGTCTCGCCGCGCTGGATCGCCGCGACGGCGGCGGCCTTGATGTTCTCCGGCGTGTCGAAGTCCGGCTCGCCGGCGCCCAGGCCGATGACGTCGCGCCCCTGACGCTTGAGCTCCCGCGCCTTGGCGGTCGCGGCGAGCGTGGCCGACGGCTTCACACGGGCGAGGGCTGAGGACTGCAGCTGGGACATGGAGGCTCCGCGAGGATCAGGCGAGCCGTTATTACGCAGTTGCGAACAGCGCCGCAAAGCTCTTCGCGACCCGCAGGGCGAATGTTAAGGCGCGAGCATGCGCCGGCTTCTCGACTTCATCCTGAACATGGAGGCGCGCCGCTGGCGCACGGCGCTGGCGGCGGCCGCGCTGCTGACCGCGACCATCGCCCTGCTGTGGCTTGGCAAGACCCAGCTGGGCCTGGAGGCCGAGCATCGGCTGGAGGCGTGGCTGCAAGGCTATTCCGGCAGCCCGTGGGCCTTTGCGGCCACCGTGCTGCTGTTCGTGCTGTCGGCCTTCATCGGCGCGCCCCAGTTCATCCTGATCGCCGCCTGCGTGGTCGCCTTCGGGCCGTCGCTGGGCTTCTTCTACAGCTGGGCGGCGACGGTGGTGTCGGCCGGCGTGACCTACTGGCTCGGACGGGGCCCGACCGCGCGGCTGGTGGACCGGCTGGACAGCCGCACCCTGACCCGGCTCAAGCGATTCGTGGGCAGGAACGCCTTCTACGCCAGCTTCATGATCCGGAACGTGCCGTCCGCGCCGTTCATCGTCGTCAACATGGCGTTCGGCGCGACGCGCGCCTCCTACCCGGCCTTCCTGCTGGGATGCGCGCTCGGCGTGTTGCCCAAGACCGCGCTCGTGGCCTTCTTCGGCGGGGCGGTGGTGACGGCCGTCAGCGGCGACGGGGTCTGGACGTCTCTGATCTTGGCCGGGGTCGCCGTCGTGTGGCTGGGCCTGATGCTCGTGGTGCGCGAGTGGGTGAGACGGCGCGAGGGGGTCGCCGGCGAACCGTGACCGGCCTTGTTGCGGAACGCGCCGGCGCCTAGATCGGTCACCGACACGAGTCGCGGGAGGACCTCATGCTGAAGCTCTACTATTCGCCCGGCGCCTGCGCGCTCGCGTCCCACATCGCGCTGGAGGAGGCGGGGGCCGCCTATGAGGCCCAGGCGATCGACCTGAGGAAGGGCGAGCAGAAGACGCCGGAGTATCTGGCGATCAATCCGGCCGGCGTCACGCCGGCGCTCCAGACGGACAGGGGCGTTGTGACCCAGAACGCCGCCATCCTGGCCTATGTCGCGGACCTGCATCCGCAAGCGAACCTGGCCCCGACCGACCCGTTCGAGCGGGCGCGTTTCAACGCCTTCAACGGCTTCCTGGGCTCGTCGCTGCACCCGGCGCTGGGACGCCTGCTGTTCAGCCGGCCCCCGCTCGAGGGCCAGGCGAAGGACGACGCGCGGGAGATGGCGCTGTCCAAGCTCCAGCTCGTCGAGGACACGATGTTCGAGGGCCCGTTCGTGTTCGGCGCAAGCTTCACCGCCGCGGACGGCTACCTGTCGGTCTTCACCCGCTGGGCCCGGCAAGCGCGGTTGCTGGATGCGGACCGGTTCCCCAAGCTGCACGCCCACCTGGACCGGGTCCAGTCGCGCGAAGCCGTCCAGCGGGTGCTTCAGGCCGAAGGCATTTCGCCGGTTTGAAATCGGCGCCGCGCCTTGCGCGCGAAGGGCTTGTCATTCTGTGGTTTCGGGGGCAAACGGGCCCACGGTCGTGTCGGCGGAACGACGAAACAGCCGCGTGCGTGGGGACGTGCGCGGCGGGGGCCTAGCCGGCGCGCCCAGCCCTGTCAGACGCCCGCAAAGGCCCGAACCGAACGGTAATCCACCCCCATGAGCTTCTCCCTCTTCGGCTCGATGTCCAACGACATCGCCATGGACCTCGGCACCGCCAACACCCTCATCTACATGAAGGGGAAGGGCATCGTGCTGAACGAGCCGTCGGTGGTGGCCCTGCGAAACGTCGGCGGTCGCAAGATCGTCCACGCCGTCGGCATCGAGGCCAAGCAGATGCTGGGCCGCACCCCGGGTCACATGGAAGCCATCCGCCCGATGCGCGACGGCGTCATCGCCGACTTCGAAGTCGCCGAGGAGATGATCAAGCACTTCATTCGCAAGGTGCATTCCCGCCGGGGCCTGGTCCATCCGACCCCGACGGTCTTAGTCTGCGTGCCGTCCGGCGCGACGGCGGTGGAGCGCCGCGCGATCAACGACTCCTGCCTGAACGCCTCGGCCCGCCGCGTCGGCCTGATCGACGAGCCGATGGCCGCCGCGATCGGCGCGGGCCTGCCGATCCACGAGCCGACCGGCTCCATGGTCGTCGACATCGGCGGCGGCACCACCGAGGTGGCCGTGCTGTCGCTCTCGGGCATCGTCTATTCGCGCTCGGTCCGCGTCGGCGGCGACAAGATGGACGAGGCGATCATCAGCTACATGCGCCGCAACCATAACCTGCTGATCGGCGAGACTACCGCCGAGCGCATCAAGAAGGACATCGGCACCGCCCGCATCCCGCCGGACGGCGAAGGCCTGTCGATCGAGGTCAAGGGGCGCGACCTGATGCAGGGCGTGCCGCGCGAGGTGCGCATCTCCGAACGCCAGGCCGCAGAGGCCCTGGCCGAACCGGTCACCCAGATCATCGAGGCCGTGAAGGTCGCGCTGGAGGCGACGCCGCCGGAACTGGCCGCCGACATCGCCGATAAGGGCATCATGCTGACCGGCGGCGGCGCGTTGCTGCGCGGGCTGGACGCCGAGCTGCGCGACCACACCGGCCTGCCGGTGACGGTGGCGGACGATCCGCTGTCGTGCGTCGCCATCGGCTGCGGCCGCGTTCTGGAGCATCCGCGCTGGATGAAGGGCGTGCTCGACGCCACGCTCTGACGCCGCCCCTCATACCCGCGTGATCGGCGTTTCCTTAGCGTCCTGATTCTGCAATAGGCTGACCCAGCGGCGGGGGGCGTCCCGCCGATTCCGACTCCTGCCGAGGAAGGCGCGCCGTGGCGTTTCGCGACGGACCGTTCGAGAACCTGAAGGTGCCGCTGGCCTGGACCGCGGGCGCCGCCACGATCGGGGCCGGCGTCGTCGCCCTGTTCCTGCTGCTCGGCGATCGGCCCGGCGACGGCGACAGCCCCTATGCCGGCGTCCGCAACGGCGTCGCCCAGGTCGCGGCCCCCGTCGGGGGCGTGTTCGCCGCGCCCGTGCGCTGGGTCGGGGCCGCGTCGGACTATATCGGCGGATACTTCAACGCCGTGTCGGAGAACCGGCGGCTCAAGCGGCAACTGGCCGAGCTGGAGCCGTGGCGCGATCAGGCGATCGCGCTCAAGAACATCAAC
>JBKBUS010000065.1:0-7594 GCA_046290035.1 Brevundimonas sp. | reverse complement strand
GGCGGAGGCCGCGCCCGCGGGGCCGCGTCCCTATCTGGCGGAGCCGGGCGAATGACCGCCTCGGCCCTGACCCGCCCCGGCGAGCGTGATCGTCTGCCGGTCAAGTTCAGCCAGATCGACTGGCGCCTCACCGCCCTGCTGTGCGTCATCGGCGGGACGGCGACCGCCATGCTCTATTCGGTCGGCGGCGAGTCCTGGGAACCGTGGGCGGCCAATCACCTGCTGCGCTTCGGCTTCGCCCTGGGCTTGATGATCATCCTGGCGCTGGTCGATCTGCGGGTGTGGTTCGCCATGGCCTATCCCTTCTACGGGGTGACGCTGCTGATGCTGATGGCGGTCGAGGTGATCGGCGTCACCGTCAACGGCGCGCAGAGCTGGATCGACCTGGGCGTCACCCGGGTGCAGCCGGCGGAGTTCATGAAGCTGGCGGTCGTGCTGGCGCTGGCCCGCTGGTACCACGGCGCCACGGCCAAGGAGGCCCAGTTCCACTGGAAGCTGATCTTCCCGGCCGCGATCGTCGGCCTGCCGTTCCTGCTCATCGCCATGCAGCCCGATCTGGGCACCGCCATGTCTCTGGGCCTGACGGGCGCGGCCATGATGTTCGTGGCGGGGCTCAGCTGGAAGATCATCGTGCCGGTGGTCGGTGCCGTGGTCCTCGCCATTCCGCCCTATGTGATGTTCGGCATGCACGAGTATCAGCGCGACCGCGTGCTGACCTTCCTGAATCCGTCCGCGGACCCGTCGGGCACGGGCTACAACATCATCCAGTCCAAGATCGCCCTGGGGTCGGGCGGTTTCCTCGGCAAGGGCTTCGGCCTGGGCAGCCAGAGCCAGCTCGAGTTCCTGCCCGAAAAGCAGACCGACTTCATCTTCGCCGCGGTGGCCGAGGAGTTCGGCTTCGTAGGCTCGGTGACCATCCTGCTATGCTATCTCGCGATCGTCTTCGCCTGCCTCAGGATCGCATCGCTGTCTCACAGCCACTTTGCGCGGCTGGCGGCGCTCGGCGTGACCGCGACCTTCACGGCCTATCTGCTGATCAACGGAGCGATGGTCATGGGCCTGGCCCCCGTCGTGGGGGTGCCCATGCCGCTGATGTCCTACGGGGGATCGATGATGCTGATGCTGATGGCCGGCTTCGGCCTGATCCAGTCCGTCCGCGTGCACCGCTACACCGAACTGCCCAAGGGCTCGGGCCTGTTCTGAAGCCCAAGGCTCGTCTCCCGGCGCAGCTTGGTGCATAAGGCGGGCGGGAAGGGGGCGTCTCATGTTTCGGCTTACGAGCAGACTAGGGGGGCGTCGGCGGCGCAGGGGCGTCCAGTGTCGCGGCGATGCGCCTTCCGGGCGTTCGGGCGTCGTAGGCGCGGGGCGGCAGGGTGCTCTCTGAATCTTCGGTCCGGCTGTCGTCTGTAGATGACGCACGTGGAAAAACGAGAAGGTTTGCGGGAACGCCTTACGGATTTTCCGATCCCTGGCTGCTGTCGGGCGCAGTTGTCTACAGCGCAGGAAGTCTGATCGACTCCGCCACCAACATTCCGATTGTCGACCTCCTGCTACCTTTGCTGGTGCTCGGCGTGTTCCTCCGAGAAGGCTCGCTGGTCAGCCTCACCCGATTAGCGACCTTTTATCTGGCCGCCGCGCTCGTCGCGCTCGTGGCGCTTTCACTCTTCGCCAATGCCGAAGCGCCCGGGGGCGCCATCCGCCGGCTCGTCGTGGTGGCGACGACGTTCGTGCCGATCCTCTTGTTCAGGACGCTTCGGCGGCAGCAGCAGGTGATGTCCTTTGTCGTGGGCTGTGTGGGCGGCTTCTGCATTTCCTTCATGATAGAGGTCGCCATCGACCTTTCCGACGGTGGTGTCTCCCGAAGCCTGCGGGCCATTCAGCCGACCCCAGTGGTTGCTGTCGCCGTTCTGCTAGCCCTCCGGTACGAGTTGTCGCCGCTCGTGAAGCGCGTGCTCCTGGTGGGAGCGATCGCCACAACCGCCGTGGCCTTCGCTATCGAAGCGAGAGCGCCCGTCCTCGCGCTCCTCACAGCGATCGCGCTTTGGCCATTCGTGAGTTGGACGACGTTCAGGGTCTGGGTGTCTCCCCTGCTGGTGGGGCTCGGCCTCGCTGGGCACTACGTCTACGGTCTTTCCGGCAGCGCCTACCAGGCGGTTCTCCTCAGCGGTCGTTACTCGATCAGCAACGCGGAACGCGCCTACGCCATCGACCTTTGCACGCAGCTGATCCGCGAGAATCCGTGGCTGGGCGTCTCCGCGGGGGCCTACCCGCAACTCTTCGCCGAGGGGTATTCGCGAATGCCCGGGATCTGGCGTGAGGCCGTCGGGGTGTTGTCGCCCCACAACACCTTCTTGGAGTATGCGGTCTTCCACGGCTTGCCTTCGGCAGTATTGCTGACCGCGCTAATCGTCGGACTGTTCTTGGCCGCCGCCCGTCGTGGCTTTCTGCGACCCTTGGTTTACGCCCTGATCGTGGCCGGCGTCATTCGTCTGTGCGCCTTCTATGGCATCAGCGGATGGATTCGAATCGAATGGTTCGCCCTGATGTTTCTCGCCTTTTACCGGCCGATCGGCGCGATGGACCGCGGTGTTGCGCCGGCTAAGGGCGAGGCGGCCGCCGCTTGGGCGACCTGATGTGGGGACGGCTCGGGAGAGTCCACGGCGCGCTGGAAACCCTCAGGCTCACCGCGGGCTTGGGCGCCTACGCCTTCGCCCAGTGGCTCATCATCGCCGTGGTGGCGCACGCCGGGGGGCCGCTGCCCGTCGGGCAACTGAGCCTTGCGATGTCGCTCGTGGTGCCGTTGAGCGTCCTTGCGAGCCTCGCAAGCCGCATGCTCCTGCAAATCGATCCTAGCAACGATCCGAATCTCTTTCGGCCCTATCTGCAGATGAGGGTTCTCACGACGGTCGCCTTCTGGGCCGCCGTTGGGCTGCTTGTCGCCGCCCGGGCGGAGGACACTTCGACCGTGAAGGCGGTGATCATCGCGGTCGCGCTCTTCAAGGGGATCGAGAGCCTCTCCGACATCGCCACCGGCCTCGCGCAGAAGCATGGCCAGAACCGGATTTTCGCCTCATCGATGTTATGGCGCGGAGTGACGATGATCGTTGCCTTCGCTGCGACGTACTCGGTCGGTCGATCCCTCATCTGGTCCTTGCTGGCTGTGGCCGTGGGATGGAGCGGCGTCGCCGTGTTCGACTGGCTCAGGACTCGGCGTTGGCACGGGTCTCTGACGCCGTTCGCTCCGGAAGAGGTGCTCAAGCTCATGAGGGTCTCCGCCCCCGCCGGGGTGGCGGTATTTGTCAGCGGAGCCTGTTTGGTCGTTCCGCGGCTGATCCTAGAGGATATGCGTGGACCGGAAGCGCTCGGGGTGTTCTCAGCGCTGGCGTACGCCCTGACCCTCGGAAACCTCCTAGTGGTGGCCATGAGCAATGCGGTTCTCGCCGATCTGGGAGTTCTGTGGCGGGAGGCGCGATACCGCACGTTCCTGATGCTCATCGCCCGGCGTAGTTCGGTGCTGGCGGCCCTTTGCGGTCTAGGCGTCGCCGTCGCCTGGCTGGGGGGGGATTGGATCATCGTGCTCCTCTACGGCGAGGCCTTTCGCGGCACGGCGGATCTGTTCACAGCTGTCGCCGCCATTTCGAGCGTGGCGCTGATCGGCACGTTTTGGGGGTACGTGATGGTGAGCGCGAGGTCGTTCGGGATGCAGCTCGCCCTCAACGTGACCTCATTGATCGTGATGATCGTCGCTTCGGTGGTGCTGGTGGATCGCTTCGGAATATGGGGCGCCGCATATGCCTTGGGTGTTCTCGGAGTGATGCGCCTCCTGTCAGCCGTCGTGGTCTTCTTCTGGGCGAGATCTCGCTCCCGTGCCGGCCGGTCGGCGGCCGTGTCGATCGGGACTTGAGGGCGATGACGGAGGGTCCTGACTCCGCCTCCCGGATTCCGGCTGGCAGGGGCGTGCTTGTCGTCACCTATGAGTTTCAGCCGTTCCCAGGAGGAATCGCGACCTACGCCGCGCGGCTGACAGAGGCGGTCCGCCGTGCAGGCGTGCCCGTCTCTGTATTGGCGCCCAGGTACGATTCTCCGCCGTCCGCCGCTGACGAGAAAGACGTGATCAGGGCGTTCAGGCACCACCGTCCACGATTGATCGATACTTTGCATCTGCTCCGCCGCCTCGCCCGGGCCCCTTCCGGCGACATCGTGCTGGCCGCGGACGTCCGAAGCCTCTTGCTGCTCTGGTCGACCCGATGGATTCATGGACGGTCCTTCCGGGTGGCCATCCACGGCAGCGAAGTTTCGAAGTTGGACGGGCATCCGCTCGTCAGATGGCTGGCGCAGCGGGCCTATCTGTCAGCCGAGCTTATTCTGGCGAACTCGAAGGCCACGCTGGAAATCTTTGAGCAGAACCTGGCGATCTCGGCGAAGGCTCAGGTCGCCCACCTCGGCGTGGACGAAACTTGGTTCGTGAGGCCTTCGGGCGTGTTCGAGGATCGGACGCTTCGCGAAATAGCGGCCGACGCCAAGGTCGTCTGCTGTGTTGGCCGCATTGAGCCGCGCAAGGGTCAGCTGGAGGTCGTGCGCGCCCTGGCTTCAATCTCGCCGGGGCTCCCAAGCGAGAGGATTGTACTTGTACTGGCCGGACGCGTCGAGGACCTCGCCTATGCCCGACGCATCACGGAGGAGGCCTCAGGTCTCAAGGTCGAGCTGGTCATGCCGGGTAGAATCTGTGAGGCGGACATTCGACGGCTCTTCTTGAGGAGCGCGTGTCATGCCCTCTTCGCGCGGACGCTCGACGGCAAGATCGAAGGATTCGGCCTCGTTCTTCTGGAAGCAGCCGCTTCGGGATGCCCCTCGGTCGCCACCCGGGTAGGCGGCATACCCGAGGTGATGGGGTCTACCGGGCGGGTCGTCGACGCAGAAGACCTGGAAGAGTTCGGAGCAGCGCTGCGAGACTACATCTGCGGTACTCTGCATCGTGACCCGGACCTGCAGATTCAGCAGGCAAGGGCCTTCACATGGTCAACTTGCGCGGCCGCCACCTTTCCTGAGCTCTTCGGTCGGGGATAAGCGATCGAACGGTTCCCTAAACCCCCCGCCACCCCCGCCACCACTCGACGAACCGCTCCAGCCCCTGGGCCAGCGGAACCTTGGGCGCGTAGCCGGTCAGAGCGTTCAGCTTGCTGACGTCGGCGAAGGTGGCGGTGACGTCGCCCGGCTGCATGGGGCGCATGATCTTTTCGGCTTCGCGCCCCAGCAGGGCCTCGAGCGTTGAGATCATCTCCATCAGCCCGACGGGCGAGGAGTCGCCGATGTTGTAGACCTCGTGCCCGCCCGGGGGCGGCGGGCGGTCCAGCACGCCGATCACGCCGTCGACGATGTCGTCGATATAGGTGAAGTCCCGCGCCATCCGGCCCTGGCCATAGACCTCGATCGGCTCCCCGCGGGCGATCTTCTCGGTGAAGCTGAAATAGGCCATGTCCGGCCGTCCCCACGGACCGTAAACGGTGAAGAACCGCAGGCCCGACTGCGGAAAGCCGTAGAGGGCGGCGTAACTCTGGCTCAGCAGTTCGCACGCGCGCTTGGTGGCGGCGTAGAGCGACACCGGGCTGACCGCCGGATCGTCCTCCCGGAACCCCGCGCCGTTCAGCGGCCTGTCGCCGTAAACCGAGCTTGAGGAGGCATAGACCAGGTGCTCGACCCCGCCGTGGCGGCACGCCTCCAGCACCGAGAGATGACCGGCCAGGTTGGACCGCTCATAGGCGAAGGGGTTCTCGAGCGAGTAACGGACGCCCGCCTGGGCCGCCAGGTGCGCGACCCGGCGGCACCCGGTGTCCCGGACCAGGGCGCGGACCCTGTCGGCGTCGGCGACGTCGGCGCGCACCATGGTGAAGGCGGGGTGGGCCTCCAGTCGGGCGATGCGGC
Source organism: Brevundimonas sp. (assembly GCA_046290035.1). GTDB lineage: Bacteria > Pseudomonadota > Alphaproteobacteria > Caulobacterales > Caulobacteraceae > Brevundimonas. The sequence continues at coordinate 1,672 of JBKBUS010000065.1, read as the reverse complement.
CTTCCTTCAGGGCGGGATCGTAGTAGGCGTTGACCACGTCCAGGCCGATGACAGTCTCGCCCCGGGCGAGCAGCCTCTCGGCGACGTGCATGCCGACGAAACCGGCCGCGCCGGTGACGATCACCGGGTTTGAACTGTCCTGCCTGGTCACCGCCGCCTCCGCCCGGCCGATCTATACCGGGGCGGCTGGCGATGCGACAGAGCCCTGCGGCGCCGGCCGCGTCGAGAGCTCCTCCGGTGTGTTCGCCGCGCGACGGAGGCCGGAACCCGATCGCGGGCTGCGGATTGGGTGTCTCATGCCAAGCTTCCTGAAAGCCCCGACCTCGGTGCGGGAGGTGGTCACCGCGGGGGGGCCGCACCCCGTGCACGCCATCCTCCTGGCCTTCCCGATCGCCCTGTTCACCGGCGCGGTGGTCAGCGACATCGCCTATCTGCGAACCGCCGAGGTGCAGTGGACGAACTTCTCCTCCTGGCTGATCGCGGGCGGCGTGCTGTTCACCGGCCTGACGCTGGCGTGGGCGCTGGTCGCCCTGGCGGCGGGCTGGCGGGGTCAGGAGCGACGGCCGCGGGCGATCTACGCGGCGCTGCTGGCGCTCTTGTTCGTCGTCGGCCTGGTCAACGCGCTCAAGCACAGCCAGGACGCCTGGAGTTCGGTCCAGGCGTTCGGCCTGACGCTGTCGATCCTGTCGGCGCTGCTGGCTCTCATCGCCGGGGTGCTGGCGTTCTGGGCGGCCGGCGCGCGGGAGGTTGTCCGATGAGCCGCGCCGCGTTGATCTCCGTCGCCTGTGCGGCGCTTCTGCTGGCCGGCTGCGGCGGACGGGAGGACGATCTGGTCGAGACCGGGCCGAACCCCGCCATTCCACAGGCTCGCGAGACCCTGGTCCCGTCCATGAACATCGCCCAGCCGGCGGGGTGGGGCGACCAGACGCCGGTCGCGCCGGACGGCTTCACGGTCACGGCGATGGCCGCCGACCTGCGAATTCCGCGACAGATGCTGGCGCTCCCGAACGGCGACATCCTGATTTCCGAGGGCCGAGGCGGGAACGCGCCGGCGCTGCGGCCCAAGGATGTGCTCGCCGGACTGATCAAGAAACGAGGCACGACGCAGGTCGAGGGCGGCGACCGTATCACCCTGCTGCGCGACGCCGACAACGACGGTCGGCCCGAGGTGCGGACCATCTTCATCGACAACCTGAACGCGCCTTACGGCCTGGCCTTCATCGACGGCTATGTCTACGTCGCCAACCAGGACGCCCTGGTCCGCTTCCCCTACCAGGAGGGCCAGACGCGCATCACCGCGCCGGCCGAGGAGGTCACGAAGCTTCCCGCCGAGATCAATCACCACTGGACCAAGGCGCTGACCCGCTCGGCCGACGGTCTGACGCTGTACGTGGGCATCGGCTCCAACAGCAACGTCGGCGAGCGCGGCATGGCGGTGGAGGAGGAGCGCGCGGTCGTTTGGGCCGTCGACCCCGCCACGGGCGCGCACCGGACGGTCGCGCGGGGCCTGCGAAATCCCACCGCCCTGGCGATCGAGCCCCAGACCAGCGCGCTGTGGGCCGTCGTCAACGAACGCGACGAGATCGGGCCGCAGGCCTCGCCGGACTATCTCACCACCGTGCGAGAGGGCGCCTTCTACGGCTGGCCCTACAGCTACTGGGGCCGCAACGTC
>JBKBUS010000064.1:0-7600 GCA_046290035.1 Brevundimonas sp. | reverse complement strand
GGATGATCCTGTCCAAGCGTCCGGAGGTGGACCGCTTCCTGACGCGGCCCGATCCGACGGTCAGGGCGGTGCTGCTGCACGGCAAGGACCGGTCGGGCGTGGGCGAGCGGGCGACGACGCTGGGCAGGACCGTCGTCAAGGACCTGAACGACCCCTTCAACGTCACCCTGCTCACCGACGCGGACCTCGACGCGGGCGACGGCCGACTGGAGGACGCGTTGGCGGCCATGTCCATGATGGGCGGCCGCCGGCTGGTGCGGGTTCGGCTGGGCGCGGCCAAGACCGGGATCGACAAGGCGCTGGCCGAGGCGGTGAAGCGCCATGCGGAGGGAGAGTTCAATCCCGATACGCTTCTGGTGATCGAAACCGACGCGCTGGGGCGCGACTCCGCCCTGAGGAAGGCGGCGGAAGGCGCGCAGGGCGCCGCCGCGATCGCCTGCTACGAGGATGAGACCGGCGACGTGGCCCGCATGACGCGCGAGGCGCTGGCGGCGGACAAGGTCGGGCTGACCTCGGACGCGCTGGAGCGTTTCGTGGCGCGGCTGCCGCGCGAGCGGGGCCTGATGCGCCAGGAGATCGAGCGGCTGGCCCTCTACATCGGTCCGGGCAGCGGCCGGACGCTGGATCTGGAGGGGCTGGAGGCGCACCTGGGCGTGGAGCCGGACGCGTCGTTGCAGGACGCGGCGCTGGACGCGTTCGGCGGCCGGGCGGAGAAGGCGCAAGGGGCGCTGCGCCGGGCCTTCGCGGAAGGAGAGAGCGCTGTCTCGGCCCTGCGCCAGCTCAGCCTCCACCTGCAGAAGCTGCGCCGCATCGCGGTGCTGACCGCGAACGGCGCGGGTCCCAAGGAGGCCGCCAAGGCCGCCGGCGTCTTCTGGAAGCAGGAGGCGGAGATGCTGCGCCAGGCCAGATCCTGGCGGCTGGAGCTGCTCGAGGAGGTGCACGAGAGCGTCTATGCGACCGACGCCGCCGTGCGCTCCACCGGCTCGCCCGACCAGCTGCTGGCCGAACGGCTGCTGCTCGAAATCTCCGCCAAGGCCCGGCGGGCGGGGCTTTAGGCCGTCGGATCGCCTCCGCCGCCCGCGATCCAGGCTTCGACCACGTCCTCAAGCACGTCCAGCGGCATGGAGCCGGAGCCCAGCACGACCGCGTGGAAGTCGCGGATGTCGAAGCGGTCGCCGAGCTCGGCGCGGGCGCGGTCCCTGAGCTCCATGATCTTCAGCTCGCCGATCTTGTAGCTGGTCGCCTGGCCGGGGTTGGTGATGTAGCGCTCCACCTCCTTGACGATGTCGCGTTCGGACAGCAGCGAGTTGGCGCGGAAGTATTCGATGGCGTCCTCACGGCTCCAGCGCTTGGCGTGCAGCCCCGTGTCGGTGACCAGCCGCACCGCGCGCCACAGCTCGGTCGAGAGGCGGCCGAAGTTGGAATAGGGGTCCTGGTAGAAGCCCATCTCCCGGCCCAGCCGCTCGGCGTAGAGGCCCCAGCCCTCGGCGTAGGCGCCGTAGCCGCCGAACCGGCGGAAGCGCGGCAGGGCCTCCATCTCCTGGGCGTACGCGATCTGGAAGTGATGGCCGGGCGCGCCCTCGTGATAGCTGATCCCCTCGATCTGGGGCTTCAGCACCTGGGTCATGTCGGACAGGTTGACGTAGTAGATGCCCGGCCGCGAGCCGTCCGGGGCGGGGGAATTGTAGAAGGCGATCGAGGCGGTGGCCTCACGCCAGGGCTCCACGGCGCGCACCTCGAGCGCCGCCTCGGGGAGGTCGCGGAACCACTGCGGGCCCACGGCCATGACCTGGGCGACGAAGGCGCGGGCGTCGGCGAGGTACTGTTCGCGCCCTTCCGCCGTGTTCGGGTACTGGAAGCGCGGGTCGGTCTTCACGAAGGTGAAGAACTCCTGCAGCGTGCCGTCGAAGCCGACCTCGGTCTTGATCGCCTCCATCTCGGCCTGGATGCGCGCCACCTCGGCCAGGCCGATCTCGTGAATCTGGTCGGCGGTCAGGTCGGTGGTCGTGGAGAGCCGCAGACGGGCGTCGTAATAGGCCGCGCCATCGGACAGCCGCCACACGCCGGCGTCGGAATCGGCGCGGGCCGAGACGGCCTCGAGCGCCGCCAGCACCTGTTCATAGCCGCGCCGGAAGGGACCGGTCAGGGCCTCGCGCCCCGCCGCGATCAGCCGGGCCTTCTCCGACTCAGGGGCGTCGAGGGCGGCGACCTTGCGCTGGAAGTCGGCCCAGACCGGGTTGTCGGGGCCGTCGTCGAAGGGGGCGCCGGTGATGACCGCGCGCGTCGCCGCCAGCGAGGGCTCGAACACGAAGCGAGGCGAGATCACCCCGGCGTCGGCGCGGGCGTTCAGCGTCTCGACCACCTGGCCCATGTAGCGTTCGGCCTCGGTCAGGCGGGAGACGTAGGCCTCGGCGTCCTCGACCGATCCGACCCGGTGGTTGTTGATCATGAAGACCGGCAGGCCGGTGGTCGGGTTGCCGTTGGCGGCGAACTGAAAGCCCCAGTCGCGCCAGCGCGCGCCCAGCCGGGCCTGCTCCACGCCGTACTCGAAAAGTCGATACGACAGCCGCGCCTGCGGGCTCAGCCGATCGGGGCTGAAGCGCCTGCGCATCTCGGCGAGCTGCGCCTCCTGAAGCGCCAGCGCGCGGTCCGCGGCGGCCGACGAGACGTCGTCCAGCTTGTCGTAGTCGGTCTTGAGGCCCAGCGACGTCATCTGCTGGGGGCTGAGGGCGATCCGGGCCTGAAAGGCCTGTTCGAAGAAGGCGTTCAGCTCCGCGTCCTGGGTCGCCTCCGCCGCGGCGGCGGGCGCATCCTGGGCCAGAACCGGCGTTCCGGCGGCGAGCAGCAGGGCGGCAGCCCCCGCCGCGACGGTGAGCAGTTTACGCATGGACGCTTCCTCGATCCTTCTTGAGGCCCGCACCTTGGCCGGGCTCGCGGGACCCTGGCAAGCGGGATCAGCCGCCGCGCAGGCCCGTGAGCGTGCGGCCGGGCGCGATGTCCTCGGCCGAGGCGATCAGGTGGACGAGCGCCGGACGCCCGGCGTTGGCCGCGTCCCTCGCCGCCTGGAGGGCGGTGGGGAAGGCCTCGGTGGTCTCGCAGCGGAGGCCGAAGGCGCCGAAAGCCTCGGCGTACTTGACGAAGTCCGGGTTCTTCAGATCGGTGGCGATGACCCGCGCCTGCCCCGGATAGTGGGTCTCCTGGTGCATGCGGATGGTGCCGTAGGTCCCGTTGTCGACGACGATGACGATCACGTTCAGCCCGTGCTGGACTGCGGTGGCCAGCTCCTGAGACGTCATCAGGAAGTCGCCGTCGCCGGCGACGCAGACCACCTCGCGCTCCGGATGAACGGCCTTAGCCCCGAGCGCCGCCGGAAAGCCGTAGCCCATCGCGCCGGAGGTGGGCGCCAGCTGGGTGCGGCAGGCCTTGTGGCGATAGAAGCGGTGCAGCCAGGCGGCGAAGTTGCCCGCGCCGTTGGTGATCACCGCGTCGGCCGGCAAGGCCGCGTTCAGGTGCGCCATGCACTCCGACAGATTGACAGCGCCGGTCACGGCGACCGGGGTGGAGAAGGCGATGTAGTCCGCGTGGGCGTCCGCGCCCTCGGTCCAGGTCCGGCCGGGCTCCAACGTCGTCAGCGCCAGCGCCGCCAGGCTGTTGTCGGCGACTCCCGCGAGGGCCGCGGGCCAGACGCGGTGAAGTTCCTCGGCGCCTGGATGCAGATGGACCAGGACCTTGGCCGTGTGGTCGCGGTCGAACAGGGTATAGCCCTGGGTCGGGTTCTCGCCGAGCCGGGCGCCGACGGCGATGATCAGGTCCGCGGCGCGCGCCCGCGCGATCAGCTTCGGATTGCAGCCCAGCCCCAGGTCGCCGGCGTAGTTCGGCCGGTCGTTGGCGATGATGTCCTTGCGCCGGAACGAGCCGGAGATCGGCACGCCCAGCCGCTCGGCCCAGTCAGCCAGCGCATGGGCGGCCTCGATGCTCCAGCCGGAGCCGCCGACCACGATCAGGGGCCGCTCGGCTCTGGCCAGCCGCGCGCCGATGTCGGCGAGGAGGGCGGGGTCGAGCGCGGCGCGGGCCGGAACCACGTGGCCGGTGGGAGCCGGGCCGCCGTCTTCTTCGAGAATGTCCTCTGGCAGGGCGATGACCACGGGGCCGCGCCGGCCCTGCAGGGCCGTGGCGATCCCCCGCTCGACGATCTCGACGGTCCGATCCGGGCTTTCCAGCTCGGTCGCCCACTTGGCCAGGCCGCCGAACACCTCGCGGTAGTCGACCTCCTGGAAGGCTCCGCGCCCCCGGTCCTTCAGCGCGATCTGGCCCACGAACAGGATCATCGGCGTGGAGTCCTGGTGCGCCGTGTGCACGCCGATCGAGGCGTGGGTCGCGCCGGGTCCGCGTGTGACCATGCAGACGCCGGGCCTGCCCGTAAGCTTGCCGTAGGCCTCGGCCATGTTGGCGGCGCCCGCCTCGTGGCGGCAGGTGATCACCTGGATGCGGTCGCGCACGTCGGCCAGCGCGTCCAGCACCGCCAGGTAGCTCTCGCCCGGCACGCAGAAGACCCGGTCGATCCCGTTGGCGATCAGGGTCTCGACGAGGCGGCGGGCGGCGGTGTTGGGCGGCTGGGACATGGCGGGGGACTTAGCAGAGGATGCGGCGAGTTGGCCACGCGCCTTGGGCCCCGCGAGCAGGCGCGCGGGCGGTGCAACCGTATGGCCACGCTTGGCGTTAACGGCCACGGTTCAAGTCACCCGCGGAGATTCGCCATGAAGAAGTTCGTCATCCTCGCCGCCCTCGGGGCCGCCCTGGCCGTGTCGGCCTGCAACACCGTCGCCGGCATCGGCCGCGACGTCTCGGCCGCGGGCGACGCGGTCACCGGCGCCTCGAACGAAGCCCGGAACTGACGTCCAGTCAGTAGCTGACGCCGGTCAGATAAAGACCGTCCGACGGCGCGACCGGGCCGCAGGCGCTCCGGTCGCGCGCGTCGAGCGCCGCCTTCAGGTCATCCGGGCTCCAGCGGCCGAGGCCCACCTGGACCAGGCTGCCGGTCATGGAGCGGACCTGGCGGTGCAGGAAGCTCCTCGCCTCGAACACCAGGCGGACCTCGTCGCCGGACCTGGCGACGTCCGCCACGTCGAGCGTCTTCACCGGGGAGGCGGACTGGCAGTTGACGTCGCGAAAGGTGGTGAAGTCGTGCTGGCCGACCAGATGGGCGGCGGCGGCGCGCATGGCCTCGACGTCCAGTGCGCCCTTCACGTGCCAGACCCGCCCCAGATCAAGCGCCGGGCGTCCCGCCCGGTTCAACACGCGATACAGATAGGCCCGGCCGGTCGCGGAAAAGCGGGCGTGGAACTCGGGATCGACCTCCGACGCCTCCAGCACCGCGACCGCCTCATCCACCAGGTGGGCGTTGAGCGCGTTCAAGACGGTGGCGCAGGGCCAGGCCTTGTCCAGGTCGAAGCTGACCACCTGGCCTGTGGCGTGCACGCCGGTGTCGGTGCGGCCGGCGGCGGCGATGCGCACGCTCTGGCCGCTGAAGGCGGTGATCGCCCGTTCGATCGCGCCCTGAACCGTCGGCAGACCGGCCTGGACCTGAAAGCCGTTGTAGGCCGAGCCATCGTATTCGACTGTCAGTCGATAGCGGGGCATCAGATCAGAAATGTTCCGGGCGTTATCGGGAAACCCCGTAAGAGATCTTCGGCGTCCTGCGCCGCCCGGCCCTCGCGCTGGACCTTGAGCAGGCGCACCGCCGCGCCGTCGCCGCAGGCCACCAGCAGGCGGTCGTCCAGCACCTCTCCGGCCGCCCCGGAGCCCTTCAGGCTGAGGCGGGAGAACAGAGCCTTGATCCGCACCGCACCGTCGGGGCCGGGGGCCTCGAACCAGGCCCCAGGGGCGGGCGACAGGCCGCGGATATGAGCGTCCACCTCGGCCGCGGGGCGCGACCAGTCTATGCGGGCCTCGGCGGGCGTGATCTTCCTCGCATAGGTCGCCTCGCCCACCTGGGGCTGGGGGTCGATCCCGCCCCGCTCCAGAGCCGCCAGCGCCCGGGGCCACAGGCTCGCCCCGATGGTCGCCATGCGCTCGGCGAGCGTGCCGGAGGTGTCGTCGGCGCCGATCGGGATCACCTCGGACAGCAGGATGGGGCCTTCGTCGAGACCTTCGGACATCTGCATGATCTGGACGCCCGTCTGGCGGTCGCCGGCCATGATCGCCCGTTGGATGGGCGCCGCTCCCCGCCAGCGCGGCAGGAGCGAGCCATGCAGGTTCAGACAGCCGAGGCGCGGCGCCTCCAGCACCTCGGGTTTCAGGATCTGGCCGTAGGCGACGACGCAGGCCGCATCTAGGTCCAGGCCCCTGAAGGTCTCAATGGCGTCGGGCGCCTTCATCGAGGCCGGTGTGAAGACGGGCAGGCCCATGGTCTCGGCGAAGGCCTGGACCGGACTGGGCGTCAGTTTCTGGCCCCGCCCGCGCGGCTTGGGCGGCTGGGAATAGACGGCCACGATCTCGTGGCCCGAGGCGATCAGCTCGGCCAGCGACGGAACGGCGAAGGCGGGGGTGCCCATGAAGGCGAGGCGCATGGCGCCCGCCTTAGACGCTTACTGCCAGCGGGTGAAGGTCCCGCCGCCCTCGTCCCACTCGCCGCCGGCGTCCAGGGCGTCGTCGAAGTCGAGCAGGCGATCCAGCAGGACGCCCGCGATCACCCCGATGGCGGCGACGCCGAGCAGGGTGACCACGCCCGCCACGCCGACTCGCTCGCTGCGCGTCAGGCGGCGGCGGCCGCGCGGATCGATGATGCGGCTCTTGCCGCCGCGCCGGAGCGTCATGCCGCGGCCCTTTCGCGCTGGGTCTTCTTGACCTTGGCCACCGCGCGCTCCCGGCGCAGTCGCGACAGGTGGTCGATGAAAAGCACGCCGTTCAGATGGTCGAGCTCATGCTGGAAACAGACGGCGTAGAGGCCGTCGATCTCCTCCTCGATCCGCTGACCGTCTCGGTTCAGATAGGCGACACGCACGCGGGCGGGGCGCTTCACCTCGTCGAAATACTCCGGGATCGACAGGCAGCCTTCCTCATAGGGGAAGAGCTCGTCCGACGCCCAAAGCACCTCCGGATTGACGAAGTAGCGAGGGTTGGGAAGGCGCGCGTCCTCGCCTTGCTCCGCTTCAGGGTCAGGTTCGCCGTCGCCGAGATCCATCACCACGACGCGGCGGGTGTCGCCGATCTGCACCGCGGCCAGGCCGATGCCGGGGGCCGCGTACATGGTCTCGAGCATATCGTCCATGAGGGCGCGCACCTCGTCGTCCACCGCGGAGACGGGGGTGGAGACCTGCTTCAGAACCTGCAGGTCGGCGGGGTTGTCGATGGTTAGGATACGACGGACGGCCATGGGCGGCAGGTAAGCCCGGAGGCCGTCCGGGTCAAGATTTCCGACCTTTCCGCTGGGTTACTCCGCGTCCGGCAGGGGACGGGGTCGGCGGTCGCCGTCGATGGCGACATAGGTGAAGACGCCCTCGGTCACGCGCACGATGTGGTCCGAGGCGCGGCCGCGCTTGTAGGCCTCGACCCGGACCCGGATCGAGGTGCGGCCGGTCTTCAGCACCTCGGCGTAGAG
>JBKBUS010000063.1:0-7638 GCA_046290035.1 Brevundimonas sp. | reverse complement strand
CCCGCCGCCGCCCAGCAGCACGACGGCCGCCGGAATGATGATGAACAGCAGCGGGAGTTTCTTCTTCTTGGGCGCGCCTTCGCCCTCGGCGCCGTCCGCGGCCTCGCCTGCGGCGGCTTCGGTCTCGGGGGCCTTGTCCCCCTTCTTCTTGCCCAGCTTCAACATGGCGTTCGCCGCTTCCGACCCCGACCGGGCGAAGGTGGTCGGTTTTGGTTAACGAGGCGTTGAGGTCCGGCAATTTCTGCCGGGCGCCGATCCCCCGCGCAGGGCCTTACGTATTGTATTTCCTCAGCTTCGCTTCCTGGCACATCCGTTGCGACGGCCGGCCCGAAGGAGCGCCTCGCCGTGGAAAACGCCGCCTACGTCGGACTGTCCCGCCAGCTGACCCTGCGTCGCGAGCTGGACATCGTCGCGAACAACATCGCCAACGCCGACACCACCGGCTTCAAGGTGGAGCAGCTGCTGACGGCGGCCGAGGTGGGCGAGCGCGCCCGCAACTTCGCCGTCCGGGGCGGGGTCAGCTTCGTCCTGGACAACGGCGTCGGCCGCGATTTCGGCCAGGGTGAGCTCAGCCAGACGGGCCGCACCCTGGACTTCGCCATCGAGGGCGAGGGGGCGTTCTTCGTCCTCCAGGACGCGAACGGCGAGGCCTACACCCGCGACGGCGCCTTCACCCTCGATCCCGAGGGCCGGCTGACCACCGAGGGCGGCCTGCCCGTGCTCGGCGACGGCGCCGAGATCGTCCTCGATCCGAACCTGGGCCAGCCGACCGTCGGCCCCGACGGCACGATCAGCCAGGACGGCCTGCCGGTCGGCCGCCTGACCGTGGTGCGTTTCGACAATCTGGGCGTCCTGCAAAAAGGCGGCGACGGCCTCTATCGCAACGTCGCCAACGCCGCGCCGGTCGAGGCGACCGACGCCCGCATCCGCCAGGGCATGCTGGAAGGCTCCAACGTCAACCCTCTGATCGAGATCACCAACCTGATCGAGATCCAGCGCTCCTACGAGCGCGTCACCCGCATGATCGAGAACGCCAACGACCTGTCCCGCCGCGCCGTCGAGCGCCTGGGCAAGGTCAGCTAAAGGAGGAGACCCGCTATGCGCGCGCTTCGCACCGCCGCCTCGGGCATGGCCGCCCAGCAGCTGAACGTCGAGGTCATCTCGAACAACATCGCCAACATGAACACGGTGGGCTTCAAGCGTCAGCGCGCCGAGTTCCAGGACCTGCTCTACCAGAACATCGAGCGGATGGGCGCGCAGTCCTCGACCCAGGGCAACGTCGTGCCTACGGGCATCCAGGTCGGCGCGGGCGTCAAGGCCGGCAGCGTCTACCGAATCACCGAACAGGGCACCCCCAGCCGCACCGACAACCGCTACGACGTGGCCATCGACGGGCGGGGCTACTTCCAGATCGTCATGCCGTCGGGCGAGACCGCCTACACCCGCGCCGGCAACTTCTCGGTCAACGCGGACGGCACCCTGGTGACCGACGACGGCTACGAGGTCCAGCCGACCATCACCATCCCGCAGGACGCGGTGGACGTGACCATCTCCCGCTCGGGCCAGGTGCAGGTCACCACCGACGGCGAGACCGAGCCGCAGATCGTCGGCCAGCTGGAGCTCGCCACCTTCTTCAACGAGGCGGGGCTCGAGGCCATCGGCGACAACCTGCTGCTGGAGACCGCGGCGTCGGGTCCGGCCAACGTCGGTGCGCCCGGCGAGATCGGCTTCGGCCAGGTGCTCCAGGGCTACACCGAGGCCTCCAACGTCGACGCGGTGGCCGAGATCACCGCCCTGATCGTGGCCCAGCGGGCCTATGAGATGAACTCCAAGGTCATCACCACCGCCGACGAGATGCTGCAGGTGACCGGACAGGTGAAGAGCTGATGCGCGCCCTGATCGCCCTCCTTCTGGTCGCCGTCGCCTCCCCTGCGCTCGCCGACCCCGTCAGCCTCAGGGCCAATCCCCAGGACGACGACGGCCGCGTCACGCTCGGCGACATCTTCGACGGCGCCGGCGCCGCCTCCGGGGTGGTGGTGGCCGAGCGGGTCGGCCCCTCGGTCATGCTGCCCGCCGCCCAGGTGCAGGCCGCCGCCCGCGCCGCCGGGCTGGAGTGGACGAACCCCCAGGGCCTGCGCCGGGTCGTGGTGCGGCGCGCGCCTCAGGTCGTCGCCCAGAACGCCGCTCCCGCCGTGGCCGGCGAGGCCCCTACGGGCGCCCCGGTCGCGGCCGTGCGTCCCGCGCCCGCCGGCGCCGCCGTGATCGCACGCGGCGACGCCGTCCAGGTCTCCTATGAGGTCGGCGGCGTCCGCCTGACCGTCACCGGCCGGGCCCAGCGCGCCGCCGCCCTCGGCCAGCCCCTCACCGTCATCAACAGCCAGTCCGGCCGCGCGATCGAAGCGGTCGCCGCCGGGCCCGGCCGCGCCATCGCCGGTCCCGCCGCGCTCCAGGCGCGGGCCGACGCCGCCGCCTTCCCCGGCCGCTGAGTCAGATCGGAAAGTCCAGTCCCATGCGTAAAGCCCTGATCCTCTCCCTGGCCTTGGCGCCGCTCGCCGCCTGCTCCACCGCGGTCGAGGCCGTGCGCGGGCCCGAGCTCGCCCCCATCGGCTACCCGGCGGCGCTCGTCCCCGTGCAGCAGCAGATCCTGCCGGCGCCCGACGCCCGCCCGGCCAGCGCCAACTCCCTCTGGCGCACGGGCGCGCGGACCTTCTTCGGCGACCAGCGGGCGCGCCGCGTCGGCGACATCCTGACGGTCAGCGTCGACATCGACGACCGGGCGCAGACCTCGAACTCCACCCAGCGCGCCCGCTCCAACGACGCGTCGGGCGGCGTCACCAACTTCTTCGGGCTGGAGAACAGCCTGGGCCGCTTCTTCCCCGGCGGGTTCGACCCGCAGAACATGGTCGGCCTGGCGGGCGAGAGCTCCTCGACCGGCTCGGGCGCCGTCAGCCGCTCGGAGCAGGTCAGCCTGACCATCGCCGCCGTCGTCACCGCCGTCATGCCCAACGGCAACCTGGTCATCCAGGGTCGGCAGGAAGTGCGCACCAACCGCGAGGTGCGCGAGCTGACCGTCGCCGGCATCGTGCGGCCCGAGGACATCTCCTCGGCCAACACCATCGCCCATACCCAGATCGCCGAGGCCCGCATCAGCTACGGCGGCCGCGGCGACATCAGCCGGATCCAGGCGGCGCCGGCGGCCCAGAGCCTGGTCGAACGCTTCTCGCCGTTCTGACGCGCGAAGCCGCATTCGAGGATTCGGTGATCCTCCTGCTCCGCCACCCTGGGGCTTGCCCCGAGGGTTCGGATCAGCGGCGGCAGGGTCTGGAGGGATACCTCGCGACCTTCCGGCCCCGCTTTCCCGCCGCGGGTCATCCCCCGTTCGCCCGGGGGGCGATATTGCTCAGCTTGCGTTCATCGACGGCGCGCGAACCTCGCTCGCAGGACGACGTCAGCTGAGCCGTGAACCCGATCGGCCAAGTCGCGTTGAGTCTGCGAACGCGAGTAAGGAAATGTTCAGAGTTCTGATCCCCGCCGCCCTGCTGACCGCCGTCCTGGCCTACGCCGCCCGCACGGAAGGCGCCCTGCCGGCCGCAGCGCTGGAGCCGGCGACGGGCGTCGAGATGACCTGGGCGCTGACCAGCGAGGGCGACATGGCCAAGCTGACCTACGGCGTGCCGAACTCGGATCACCTGGCGATCATGATGACCTGCGCGCCCGGCGAGGGGGTCCAGGTGTACGGCCCGCTGATGCCCGCCAGTCCGATGTTGCGTCAGGCCGGGGGCGCGGCGCCCATTGATCCGCTCAGCGGCGAGCTGATGCAGGACATCCGCCTGCCCGCCGGCGATCGGGTGCTCGACGCCATGACCCGGGGCCGGGCGCTTCGCGTGGTCAACGACACGGGCGAGGTCCACGCCCTGCCGGTCGACGACGCCGAGGCTCGGCTGGCGGAGCGATTCCTGGATCATTGCGCGTCGGGCCGCGCCTGACCACATTCAGGTCGTCAGACAGGGGAGACGTCCGACATGTGGCTGGCCCTTGCGGCCGTCGCTGCGCTCACGCCGGCGCAGGACGGCTGGACCTGGACGCTCTACGAGAACGACGGCGGCGCCGTGCTAGCCCACGAGGTGCCGGACACCCCTCGGCTGCGCAGCACCCTGGAATGTCGCGACGGGATGGAGGGCCTGATGGTCACCGTCTACGGCGTGCGCCCTGCGGCTCCCTTCGCCACCCTTGCGTCCGGCGACGCCAGCGCCACCGGACAGCTCGAGGCCCTGCGCGGGGACGGGCTTCGCGTCACGGCGCCCATCGACCACCCCGTAGTGACGGCCTTCGCCGCTACCGGCCAGCTGACCGTCGATTCCGGCGGCCGCAGCGAGGTCATCTCCGTGCCCCGCGCCCATCTTGCCAAGCTTCGGCGACTGGTGGAGCTTTGCGCCCGCTGAGGGGGGTGAGCATGCGCGCCGTTTTCTCGATCCTGGGCATGGCGGCCCTGGCGGCCTGCGCCGCCGCGCCCGAGCCGGCGAACCTCGGCACGGGCGGGGCCGCGCCGCTCCCGACGCCCGGCAAGGACTGGTTCTTCCACGCGGATGCCGGAGGCGCGATGCTGGCCTACGGCGTCGAGGCGTCCGACGACCTCAGCCTGAGGTTCGACTGCGCCCCCGGTTCGGGCCGCACCCAGCTTCTGCAGCCCGCCCCGGCGCCGGCCGGTGAAATCCTGATCGAAGCGGGCGGCGAGACCGACCGCTGGCCCGCCGCCGCCGAACCCAGCGAACTCGACGACGGCGTCAACCTCATCGCCGAGGCCGAGACGTCTCGGCCGGTGTTCCAGCGTTTCCGCCGCCTCGGCTGGCTCGCCATCTTCACCGACGGCGACCGCCGGACCCTGGTCGCGCAGCCCGGCTCCGCCGACCGCATCGACCGCTATTTCAAGGCCTGCGAATAGCCGCCGGTCCTCCGATCGCCGACCGGATGGACACTCCCGCCATCCTCGGGTCGAGCCCGAGGGCGACGACCCTCCTGCGGATCAGGCCCTGACCGCGCCCGCCGTCCGGTCGACCCCCAGGGCCGCCAAGGCGCGGGCCGCGATATGCTCGGCGTTCAGGCCGGCCTCGGCGTACATCAGCTCGGGCTTGTCCTGGTCCTGGAAGACGTCGGGCAGGTGCATGGTGCGGACCTTAAGCCCCGCGTCCAGCGCGCCCTTCTCCGCCAGCATCTGCAGCACGAAGGCGCCGAAGCCGCCCATCGCGCCTTCCTCAATCGTCACCAGCGCCTCGTGCTCCCGCGCCAGGCGCAGGATCATCTCCTCGTCCAGCGGCTTGGCGAAGCGGGCGTCCGCGACCGTCGCCGAGACCCCGCGCGCGGCCAGCAGATCGGCCGCCTTCAGCGTCTCCTGCAGGCGCGTGCCGAACGACAGCAGCGCCACGGCCGTGCCCTCGCGCACGATGCGGCCCTTGCCGATCTCCAGCGGGGTCGCCAGCTCGGGGATCTCCACCCCCACCCCGTCGCCGCGCGGATAGCGGAACGCGGAGGGCCGGTCGTCGATCTCGCAGGCCGTCGCGATCATGGCGGCCAGCTCCGCCTCGTCGGCGGCGGCCATCAGCACCATGCCGGGCAGGGCGCCCATGTAGCCGATGTCGAACGACCCCGCGTGGGTCGCGCCGTCGGCCCCGACCAGCCCCGCCCGGTCCATGGCGAACCGCACCGGCAGACCTTGGATCGCCACGTCGTGGACCACCTGGTCGTAGCCGCGCTGCAGGAAGGTCGAATAGATCGCGCAGAACGGGCGCATGCCGTCCGCCGCCAGCCCGGCGGCGAAGGTCACCGCGTGCTGCTCGGCGATGCCGACGTCGAAGGTCCGCTTCGGAAACGCCTGGCCGAACAGGTCCAGCCCGGTGCCCGACGGCATGGCGGCGGTGATGGCGACGATGCGCGGATCCCGCTCGGCCCGCTTGATCAGCTCCGTCCCGAACACCTTGGTGTAGCTGGGCGCGTTGGAGATCGACTTGGCCTGCTTGCCCGAGACCACGTCGAACTTGACCACGCCGTGGTACTTGTCCGCCGAGTTCTCGGCCGGGGCGTAGCCCTTGCCCTTCTGGGTCACGACGTGGACCAGCACCGGGCGGTCGTCGATCGCGGCGGCGTTCTTCAGGATGGGGACCAGGGTCTCCATGTCGTGCCCGTCGATCGGGCCGATGTAATAGAAGCCCAGCTCCTCGAAGAAGGTGCCGCCCGTGACCATGCCGCGGGCGTACTCCTCGGCCTTGCGGGCCGCGTCGCGGAACGGGCGCGGCAGGTGGTCGACCACCTGTTTCCCGAAGCGGCGGAAGTTCTGGTAGGCGCCGCCCGACACCAGCTTGGCCAGATAGGCGCTCATGCCGCCCACCGGCGGCGCGATAGACATGTCGTTGTCGTTCAGCACCACCATCAGCTGGCGGGTCGTCTCGGCGGCGTTGTTCATCGCTTCATAGGCCATGCCCGCCGACATGGAGCCGTCGCCGATCACGGCCACGACCTTGTTGTCGTCGCCGCGCTGGTCCCGGGCCGCGCAGAAGCCCAGGGCCGCCGAGATCGAGGTCGAGGCGTGGGCCGCGCCGAACGGGTCGTACTCGCTCTCGCTGCGCTTGGTGAAGCCCGACAGGCCGCCGCCCTGGCGGATCGTGCGCATGCGATCGCGGCGGCCTGTGACGATCTTGTGCGGGTAGCACTGGTGCCCGACATCCCAGATCAGGATGTCCCGCGGCGTCTCGAACACGTGGTGCAGCGCGACCGTCAGCTCGACCACGCCCAGGCCCGCGCCCAGGTGTCCGCCGGTGACCGACACCGCGTCGATGGTCTCGGTCCGCACCTCGTCGGCCAGCTGGCGCAGCTGCGCGACGTCGAACCCGCGAAAGTCCGCAGGATAGGTCACGGTATCGAGAAGCGGGGTCTTGGACATGGGTCGGGTGTTCCGGCTCCGGCCTGTCTCGGCCTGTTTCAGGCCCCTCGGCGCAGGGGGCGTTTCCTCACGAGCGCCGCTTCAGGACGAAGTCCACGCTCGCCTTGAGGTTTTCGGCCTCCGCGCCGAAAAGGTCCAGATGCCCCCGGGCCTGATCGGCCAGGTGAGCGACCCTTTGCCGCGCCGCGTCGACGCCCAGCAGGGTGACGAAGTTGGTCTTGCCCTGGGCCGCGTCCTTCTGCGCCGCCTTGCCCAGCTCCTCCTCGTCGCCCTCGGCGTCCAGCAGGTCGTCGACGATCTGATAGGCCAGGCCGATGTCGTGGGCGAAGTTCATCAGCGACGAGCGATAGGGGTCGCCCGCCCGCGCGATGATGATCGGGATCTCGAACGCATAGCCGAACAGGGCGCCGGTCTTCAGCCGCTGCATCCGCGCCACCCCGCCCAGGTCGTCGCGCACGCCCATCAGGTCCAGCATCTGGCCGCCCGCCATGCCGCGCGCGCCAGAAGACAGCGACAGCCGCGCCGCCAGCTCGCATCGGATCTCGGCGTCCTCGTGGGTGTCGGGGTCCAGCAGGATGTCGAAGGCGGCGGTCTGCAGCGCGTCGCCCGCCAGCACCGCGGTCGCCTCGTCATAGGCCCGGTGCAGCGTCGGCCGACCGCGGCGCATGTCGTCGTCGTCCATGCACGGCAGGTCGTCATGCACC
>JBKBUS010000062.1:0-7653 GCA_046290035.1 Brevundimonas sp. | reverse complement strand
GGTCCACCGGCTTGCCCTTCTTGGTGATGACCAGCCGTCCCTGACGCGCCAGGCCGGTCGCCACCGCGCGGACCCGCCCCATCTCGCGCTGCCAGCGGTCGGGCGCGATGACCTTGGCCACCTCGGAGGGACAGATGCTCTTGCCGGGATCGCGCCGGGCCAGCTGATTGAAAATCTCGTCTTCGATCGGATCGCTCATGGCCCTATATCCCGCAGCGCAGCATCGGAGGAAACCCGGCACATGGTCGCCAAGATCACCGTCACCGAAGGCGAGTTCGCCGGCTGGAAGACCTACGACCTCCACGGCACCTTCGATCAGGTGGTCGGGCCCTTCTACTTCCGTCCCGACCCGGACGGGCGCATGCGCTGCGCCTTCCGGGCCGAGCCCAAGCACATGAACGCCGGCGGCCGCATGCATGGCGGCTGCCTGATGACCTTCGCCGACATCGCCCTGTTCCAGACGGCCTACCAGGAGATGGAGGGCGCCTCGGGCGTGACCGTTCAGCTCGACTCCACCTTCATCGACGGCGCCTATGTCGGCGAGCTGGTCGAGGCGACGGGCGAGGTCGTCCGGGCGGGCAAGAGCCTGATCTTCGTGCGCGGACAGATCCAGGCCGGCGACCGCGTGCTGATGACCTATTCCGGCGTCATCCGGAAATTTGAGCCGCGGGGGGCCTAGGCCATCCCCGCCTGGGCCGCCGGGCGGGCGCGGCACGCCTCCAGCCAGCGCGCCAGATGGGCGTGCTGTTCCGGCGGCCGGTACTTGATCAGCCGCCCGAAATCGAGGCCCACGACGGCGACCAGGTCGGCGATAGTGAAGCGATCCGCCGCGATCCACGCGTTGTCCGCCAGACGCCGGTCCAGGGTCTTCATGAACTTTTCGGCGGTGGTCCTGTTGCTCTCGGCCAGCTCCGGCGACTGGGTCTCGATCGCCGCCAGCGCCGGGTGGGTGTGGCGCACCGTCAGCATCATCGGATTGGCCAGATAGAACTCGCAGCGGCGCATCCACATCTCGATGACCGCCTGCTCCTTCGGATCGCGCCCGAACATGTTCGGCTCGGGGTGCAGGGATTCCAGATAGCGGCAGATGGCGATGGATTCGGAGATGCAGGTCCCGTCGTCCAGCTCCAGCGCCGGCACGTGCGGCACGCCGACCTTGGCGCGGTATTCCGGCGTGCGGTGCTCGCCGAAGAAGATGTTGACCTGCTGGATCTCGATGTCGGTAACGCCCTTCTCGGCGAGGAACCAGCGGACACGCCGCGGATTGGGCGCGCGGGTGCTGTCGTAGAGCTTCATGGGCGGCCTCCCGGCGACGCGGTCCGATTTCCGCGCGTTTTTATTCGCTACGCCCTAGCGCGCGAACACGCTCTCGGGCAAGGCGCCGACCACCGAGGCGGTCATCAGGGTGGCCAGGAAGCCGGCGAACAGGGCTTTCCATACCAGGCTCAGCACCTCCTCCCGGCGCTCGGGGATCAGCACCGACAGGCCCGTCACGGTGATCCCCACCGACCCGATGTTGGCGAAGCCGCAGAGCGCATAGGTGAGCAGCATCCGGGTGCGCTCGCTCATGCCCTCCTCGGGCACGGCGCCCAGCTGGATGAAGGCGACGAACTCGGTCAGGGTCAGCTTCACGCCGAGCAACCGCCCCGCGACCTGGGCGTCGGCCCACTCCACTCCGACCAGCCAGGCGACCGGCGCGAACACGAAGCCCAGCAGGCGCTCGACCGTCACCGGCTCGCCGAACAGCCAGAAGCCGCCCAGCATGACGTTGACCAGGGCGACCAGCGCCACGAACACGATCAGCACGGCCGAGATGTTCAGCACCACCATCAGGCCGTCCGACGTGCCCTTCACGATGGCGTCGATGGCGGAATCGTACTTCAGCGCCGAGCCGTAGTCGGCGTAGGCGCCGCCCTGCCCCGTCTTCTCCGGCACGAGGATGCGCGCCAGCAGCACCCCCGCCGGCGCCGAGACGATCGAGGCCACGAGCACATGCCCCGCCGCATTGGGCAGGACCGGCGCCAGAAGCGTCGCATAGGCCACCATGGTGGAGCCCGCGACGGTGGCCAAGCCGACCACCATCATCAGGAAGATCTCCGATCGGGTGAGCTTGTCCAGATAGGCGCGGATGACGATCGGGCTCTCGATCATGCCCAGGAAAATGTTGGCCGCGACCGCCAGGGCCGAGGCCCCGCCCAGCCCCAGCGTCTTCTGAAAGAGGAAGCCGAAGCCGCGCGTGATCCAGCGCAGGATCCGCCAGTGCCACAACAGCGCCGACAGCGCCGAGATCACCAGGATCAGCGGCAGCACCTCAAAGGCGAAGACGAACAGCGCCGGGCGGTTCTCGATCACATACGGCTGGTCGCCGCCCGCCAGATAGCCGAACACGAACTGGGCCCCGACCCGCGTCGCCGCCGCCAGCCCGTCGACCGCGCCGGTGACGGCCGCCAGCACGTTCTGCGACCCGGGAATCGCGAACAGCGCCAGCACCAGCGCCGCCTGCACCGCGATCGCCCCAAGCGTCAGCCGCCAGGGAAAGACGCGCCGGTTCTCCGACGCCGCCCAGCAGACGAGCACGATCAGGACGAGCCCGAGAAGGCTCTGAAGGTTCAGGGTGCTGAACATGTAAAGAAGGGGCTCCCCACCGGTTCCCCTTCCTGTCCGACGCGCGTCGGACTGGCAAGCGCCTTGACGTTACAGCTGCCGGCACACCAGACGGCCGTAGTCCTCCATCAGACCCAGGCTGAGATCGCCCGGGGTGAAGGCGTACTCGCCCACCTGGGACACCGGCGTCACCTCGGCGGCGGTGCCGGTCAGGAAGCATTCGGTGAAGCCCGAAAGCTCCTCGGGCCGGATGTGGCGCACGACCACCTCGATGCCCTTGGACTCGGCCAGCCCGATCACGGTGCGGCGCGTGATGCCGTCCAGGATCGCGTCGGTCGGCGGCGTATGGATCACCCCGTCCTGCACGAAAAAGACGTTGGCGCCGGTCGCCTCCGCCACATAGCCGCGCCAGTCCAGCATCATGGCGTCGGAGAAGCCGCGTTTCTCGGCCGCCGTCTTGGACATGGTGCAGATCATGTACAGGCCCGCCGCCTTGGACGCCGACGGCGCGGTCATGGGGTCCGGGCGGCGCCACTTGGCCCACTCCAGGCGAATGCCCTTCTTCTTGGTCTCCGGGTCGAAATAGCTGGGCCAGTCCCACACGGCGATGGCGACGTGGGTCTTGTTGTGGATGGCCGACACCGCCAGGGCCTCGGGCCCGCGGAAGGCCACCGGGCGGACGTAGCAGTCGGCCAGGCCCATCTTTTCGCACGTCGCGATGCACGCCTGGTCGATCTCCTCGACGGAATAGGGCAGATCGAAATCGAGCAGGTTGGCGGACTGCTTCAGGCGCTCGGAATGCTCAGTCAGCTTGAAGATTTCGCCGGCATACATACGCTCGCCCTCGAACACCGACGAGCCGTAGTGCAGGGCGTGGGTGAGAATGTGCGTTTTCGCTTCCCGCCAGGGCACGAAATCGCCGTCAACCCAGATCCAGCCGTCGCGATCGTCGAAAGGAACCAGAGCCATTGCACAACATCTCCTCAAGCGTCGGTCGTCTTAGACCCCCCTCGGCGGCCCAGGTCAACGCTGCGGCGCGGAAGGCGCGCCCATGAGCGACGCGCGTTTCGGTCGTTCGGGCCCCATCGCGGGCCCCGGCGTGGGCCGTCACCTGCTGATCGTCGACGACGACGACCGCATCCGCGAGCTGCTCAAGGAGTATCTGGCGCGCGAGGGCTATCGGGTGACGGGCGCGGCCCACGCCTCGGCGGCGCGGCGGCTGCTGGAGCTGATCGAATTCGATCTGGTGGTGCTGGACGTGATGATGCCGGGCGAGGACGGCCTGTCCCTGACCGGCTGGGTGCGGTCGAAGGCGCGGCTGTCGAACACGCCGGTGCTGCTGCTCACCGCGCGCGGCGAGCCGAACGACCGCATCCGGGGCCTTGAGCAGGGGGCCGACGACTACATGTCCAAGCCCTTCGACCCGCGCGAGCTGGCGCTCAGGATCGACGCCATCCTGCGCCGCGCGGGCGTCAAACCGGTCGCGCCGCGCGAGATCCGACTGGGGCCGGTCATGTTCGACATGGAACGGCTGGAGCTGACCCGCGAGGGCGCGCCGCTTCGTCTGACCGAGGCCGAGGCCCAGCTGCTCAAGACCCTTGCGCTCAACGCCCACGCCCCGGTCGAGCGGATGGCGCTGTCCCCGGACAAGGCCGACATCACCGGCCGGGCGGTCGACGTCCAGGTGACGCGCCTGCGCCGCAAGCTGGAGGTCGACCCGAAGAACCCCCGCTACCTGCAGACCGTGCGCGGCGTCGGCTACATGCTGGCGCCGGACTCGTGACGGCGCGCCGGTGAGACCGCCGCCCCCCGCCCTGTGGGGCCGCTTCATCAAGCGGCGGCTGCCGACCAGCCTCTGGGGCCGATCGCTGCTGATCATCGTCCTGCCGGTCCTCTTCATGCAGGTGGCGGTGACCTGGGCCTTCTTCGACGCCCACTGGCAGACGGTGACCGCCCGCCTGTCGGACGGGCTCGCCGGCGACATCGCCTGGGCGGTCGCGTCCTACGGCGACAACCCGACGCCGCAGAACCTGGCCGTCATCGCAGAGCGGGCCGAGCGGTCGATGCAGCTGTCCATCGCCTTCCAGGAAGGCGACGTCCTGCCCCGCGACCGGCGGCGCGGCCTGCTGGGCGTGGTGGACCGCACCCTGGACAGCGCCCTGGCCGCCCGGCTGGACCAGCCCTACTGGTTCGACACCACCCGCTACCCGGCCTACATCGACGTGCAGGTCCAGACCCCGACGGGCGTGATGCGGGTCATCGCGCCGCGAGAGCGCGCCGTGGCCACCCAGGCGCACATCTTCGTCATCTGGCTGACGCTGGCGACGATCCTTCTGATGTCGGTGGCGATCCTGTTCATCCGCAACCAGGTCAGGGCCATCGAGCGGCTGGCCGACGCGGCCCAGGCCTTCGGCCGCGGCGAGAGCCCGCGGTTCAAGCCGCACGGCGCGCGCGAGGTGCGCTCGGCCGCGCTCGCCTTCATCGACATGCGCCAGCGCATCCAGCGCTATATCGAGCAGCGCACGGCGCTCTTGGCCTCGGTCAGCCACGACCTGCGCACGCCGCTGACGCGGCTTCGGCTTGAGCTCGCCCTGGCGGAGCCCACCAAGCGGACCGCCGCCATGCAGCGGGACCTCGACGAGATGGGGCACATGATCGACGAGTATCTGGCCTTCGCCCGCGGCGAGGCCGGAGAGGCGGCCGAGACGATCGACGTCCCGGCCCTGCTGCGGACAGTCGCCGCCGACGTCGTCCGGCAGGGCGCCCAGGCGGAGGTGCAGGCGCCCGAAGGGCTCGATCTGACGGCCCGCCCGATGTCCCTGAAGCGGGCGCTCGCCAACCTCGCCGACAACGCCGCCGCGCACGGCGACCGGGTCCGGCTCTCGGCGCGACGACTGCCGTCCGGCGACATCGAGATCGCCGTCGACGATGACGGCCCGGGCATCCCGGCCGAGCTCCGGGAGGAGGCGTTCCGCCCCTTCTCCCGCCTGGACGAGAGCCGCAATCAGAACCGCAAGGGCGTGGGGCTGGGCCTGGCGATCGCCCGCGACGTGGCGCGCGGCCACGGCGGCGAGATCCTCCTCGGCGAGAGCGACCTCGGGGGGCTGCGGGCGGCGCTGCGGATTCCGGGCTGAGGGGACTGGCGCGCCCACGCCCAGGGGTTATCTTGAGGGCGCAAGGGGGCTTGCATCACAGGAGTCGTCGCCATGCGGCCTCTCGTCCTTCTCCTTTCCATGACCGCCGCGGCGGCGCTCGCCGGCGCGGCCTCGGCCCACGCCGTTCGCGCCGACGCCGCCCAGGCGCCCGCCGCCTCGCCGCGGGTGACGGTCGCCATCGGCCCGGAGCTTGAGAATCGCGCCGAGGAGCTCGGTCGTCGCGACATCGATGAACTCGCCGAGGACCTTAGGCGGACGGTCGAGCGCGAACTGGACCGGTCGGGCGCGCTGGCCGGCGCCGAGGTGCGGCTGGTGCTCGCCGACGCCAAGCCCAACCGCCCGACCTTGCAACAGGCCGCCGGTCGCCCGGGCCTGGACATCTTCCGCAGCATCAGCATCGGCGGCGCCGAAATCGAAGGCGAGGTTCGCCTCGCCGACGGCTCGGTCCGGCCGGTCAGCTACGACTGGTACAGCAACAACCTCGCCGACGTGCGCGGCTTCTCGACGTGGGAGGACGCCGACCGCGCCTTCGACCGGTTCGCCCGCCGGCTGGCGGACGGCCGCTTCTGACGTCGGCCCTCGCGGGGCCGCTCAGCCCCGCGAGGCGCCCGCCCGCAGCCCCCGCTCGGCCAGGGCCACCACCGCGACCCCGCAGATGGTCAGCGCGGCCCCGATCAGGATCTGCGCGGTCAGGATGTCGCCCAGCAGGCCGGCGCCGATGACGATCGACACAACCGGCGTCGCCAGCAGATAGGGCGTCACGCGGCCCGCCTCGCGACGCTGGACCAGCCAGAACAGAAGGCTCGTCGCCACCAGCGACGACGCCAGCCCGCCCCAGGCGACCGCCGCCCAGGCGATCGGGGGCGCGGCGGCGGCCGCCTGGACCTGGCCGGGCTCGAACGCCAGCGACGCCAGCCCCGCCAGCGGGAAGGTCGTCAGGGCCAGCAGGCCCTGCATCTTCAGGGGCGGGATCGAGGTGGTGCGCCGCGCCACGACCGTCGTGATCGCCCAGGCCGCCGACGCCGCCACCGTCACGGCGATGGCGTCCCATTCGCTGAGCACCGCCGGGTCGATCCCCATCCAGGCCACGCCCAGGAAGGCGACCGCCATCCCGACCATCGCCGCCTTGGACAGGCGCTCGCCCAGCATCAGGAAGGCGAACAGGCTGGTGAACGGGATCCACAGCTGCGCCGCCACCGAGACGGGGCTGACGTCCCGCGCCAGCCAGAACGCCAGATAGATCAGCCCGTAGTGCAGCGGTCCGCCCAGCCCGACGATGATCAGCAGGCTCTTCCAGTTCGGAAACGGCGGCCGGATGAACGGCGCGAGGCACAGCGCCGCCATGAAGAAGCGCAGGGCCACCGTCGCCATCGGCGGAATGTGATCCGTCGCCACCGCCGCCGCGGCGTTGTTCACGCCCCAGATCACCACCACCGCGAGGATGGCGAGGAGCTCGATCGGGGTCAGGCGTTCGCTGAGGGGCACCCGCCGCCTATGGCATGGGGCGCGGCGCGGCGGGCCTCACATTCGGTGAGCGCAGGTTTCGCCGACGGGCCCCGGCCTCAGAACGGAATGTCGTCGTTGAGGTCGTAGCTTTCGCGCGGGCCGGACGGCTTGGCCGCGCCGCCGGTCGAGAAGCCGGACGAATAGTCGTCGTCGCCGCCGCGCGAGGCGCCGCCGCCGTCGCGACCGCCCAGCATGGTCAGCTCGCCCCGGAACTTCTGCAGCACGACCTCGGTGGAATACTTCTCCACCCCCTGCTGGTCGGTCCACTTGCGGGTCTGCAACGCGCCCTCGACGTACACGGTCGAGCCCTTCTTCAGATAGTTCTCGGCCACCTTGACGATGTTCTCGTTGAAGATGACCACCCGGTGCCACTCGGTCTTTTCCTTGC
>JBKBUS010000061.1:5653-7674 GCA_046290035.1 Brevundimonas sp. | reverse complement strand
GGAAGGCGGTGTTGTTGCCGGCGATGATCTGTTCGACGCCCTCGACGCCGACCCCCTCGGCCCAGGCCGCCCAGGGGAAGCCCGGCGCCGCCTCGGCCAGTCCGGCCAAGGTGGTGGGGTTGTAGAGGCGGTCGAACTGGCGGCTCTCGACCTGGGTCCAGTGCTTCCCAGCCACCGCCGTCTCAAACGCCAGGATCGCGTCGGCGGACCCCGCCGGATCCTCCCAGCCGATCAGTCCCAGCATCTGCTCAACGTAGGCGCGATAGGCCGCCTTCTGCGTGGCGAACTGGTCGGTCAGATAGTAGTCGCGGTCCGGCAGGCCGAGGCCGCCCTGGAACACGAAGGCGGAGTATTTGGTGTTGTCGAGGAAGTCCTCGAAGACCGCGAGGCCGAACAGCGAGTTGCCGAAGCCGCCCTGGTTCGAGCCCATCAGCCGGGCGATCTCCTCGGGCGTGTCCGCCGCCCGGATGGCGGCGAGGTCCGCGGCGAGCGGGCGGGCGCCCAGCTCCGCAACCCGCGCCTCGTCCATGAAGCTTCCGTACAGCGCGCCGATCCGGCCCGCGTCGGCGCTGGCCCCGGGGTTGGCGGCGCTCTGTTCGATGATGGTCCGCAGCTGTTCCTGCGACCGGTCGTACAGCAGGTCGAACACGCCGTAGGAGGTTTTGTCCGCCGGAATCTGCGTGGCGCGAAGGTAGGCGCCGTTGGCGTGGCCGTTGAAGTCGTCGCCAGGCCGGACCGAAAGATCGCGGCCGTCGAGGTCGAAGCCCCAGGGCTGGATTTCCTGGGCCGCGACCGGATGAGCGGCGAGCAAGAGCGCGGCGACCGCGGCGGCGCCGGCGAGGGATTTGCGAAGCATGATGAAGTCGGCCCCCAGAGGTCTCGAAGTTTGACGGGCGCAGAGAACGCCCCACGCCGCGGCCCTGTCGCGTTAAACTTTCGTCACGAACTCTGCGAGCGCTCTGGGATACAGGTCGTGCTCGGCCGCGAGAACCCGTGCGGCCAGCGTCTCCGGCGTGTCTGCGCGGTCGATCGGGACGCGCGCCTGGGCCAGGATCGGCCCTTCGTCCACGCCCGCGGTGACCAGGTGCACGGTGCAGCCCGCCTCGGCGTCGCCCGCCGCGATCGCGCGCGCGTGGGTGTCCAGCCCGGGATACAGCGGCAGCAGCGACGGATGGATGTTGAGCATGCGCCCGGCCCAGCGCTCGACCAGCCAGGGCGTCAACACCCGCATGTAGCCGGCCAGCGCCACCACCTCGACGCCGTGGGCGCGCAGGCGGACGTCGATCTCACGCTCATGGGCCTCGCGGTCCTTGCCGAAAGGCCGATGATCGACGACCTCGGTCGCCACGCCCGCTGCGCGCGCGCGCTCCAGGCCCGCAGCCTCAGCCCGGTTGGAGAGCGCCAAGGCCACCCTGTAGGGGCAGTCCGGGCTTCGCGCCGCCTCCACGATCGCCGCCATGTTTGAGCCGCCGCCAGAAATCAGGACGGCGACAGGGACCGGATCAGTCCGCATCCGGGGCCGGTTCGGGGGCGTAGAAGGAGCCAGGGTCGCCAGGGAAGACCACCGGGCTCTCCCATCCGCCCTCGCCGATGGCGGATACTCCGAAGAAGTAGTCGTCGATCACCACGCCCGGCAGGGTCAGGGTCGTCGCCGCGCCCGCGTCGCGATGGTGCGTCCAGTCCGGCGCGGTGGTCGCGCGCCACCACACCCGATACCCGACCGCGCCCGGAACCGGCTCCCACGTCAGGGTCGTGTCCGCCGTCACCGCCCCTGACAGGGTCACGCCCGACGGCGCGCGCGGCGCCTTGGCCAGGGCCGTCATGGTCGCGATATTCAGGCGCGTGGCCTGGGCCAGGTAGTCCCAGTCTACCCCGTCCAGCGTGTCGCCATAGACGCGCCCGTTCTCGGTGCGCAGGTCCTGGTGCTGGCGGTCGTAGTTTTCGGCGCCCTCGGTGATGCGCACGGCCGGATAGCCGGCCCGCAGGAACTCGACCTGGTCGCCGCCCCGGCTGAACCGGTC
>JBKBUS010000061.1:0-5643 GCA_046290035.1 Brevundimonas sp. | reverse complement strand
CGATAGATCACCTCGACGTCGAAGTTGGTCATGTAACGGTCGGCGACCGAGTCGATGAAGCGGGCCAGGTTGCGCGACGGGCTGTCGACCTCGCCGCCGTTATAACGCCGCCGATTGGCCTGCTCCGGAGTCTCCACCGTGCGGGTGCCCTCGGCGAAGACGCGGATGCGCGTCGTGTCGACGACGCCGCTCTGGCCCTCGACGTTGCCGACCATGTCGTTGTTCAGGTTGATGACGTCCCAGCCCTGAGCCTTGGCGTAGTCGGCGACGATGCGCGCGCCATGCAGGCCCTGCTCCTCGCCGGTCAGGGCGGCGTAGACCAGCGTCGCCGGGAACCGCTCCTTTGACAGCACCCGCGCCGCCTCGATCAGGGCGGCCACGCCCGAGGCGTCGTCGTTGGCCCCCGGCGCGTCGTCGGTGGCGTTCATCACGTCGCTGACGCGGGAGTCGAGGTGGCCCGAGATCAGGATCACCCGGTCCGGATCGGTCGTGCCTCGCTGCACGGCGATCACGCTCACCACCTCTGTCGGATTCGGGATGCGCGGCGGCGCCGTCACTGTGTCCGACGGCGTCTCGATCGTCAGGCAGCCGCCGCAGTCGCGGCTGATGGCCTCGAACTGGCGCTGCACCCAACGTCGGGCGGCGCCGATCCCGCGCGTGTCGCTGGCAGTGTCGGACAGGGTGTGGCGGGTGCCGAAGCCGACCATGGCCGTCACGTCGGCCCGCAGCCGCTCCGCCGACACCTGCGAGGTCAGGCGATGCACCAGCGGCTGTTCCGGCGCGGCCGCCGTCTGAGCCGCGGCGGGCAGAGCCAGACTGGACAGGGCGGCGAGCAGCAGACGGTTCATGGAGCGATCCCCTCAGGTGACGTGTCAGGCGGCCTCGAGCTGGCCGCAAACGAAAGCGGCCTCGCCCGCGTTCAGCAAGGCCGCCAGCACCGGCTCGGCGTTCTCCGGCGCGACGATCAGGATGAAGCCGACGCCGCAGTTGAAGGTCCGACGCATCTCGTGGGCCTCGATCCCGCCGGTCTCGGCCAGCCACTGGAACACCGGCGGCATGGGCCAGGCCTCCCAATCGAACACCGCCTTCAACCCCTCCGCCACGCAGCGGGGCGGGTTCTCGATCAGGCCGCCGCCGGTGATGTGCGCGGCGCCCTTGACCAGACCCGCCTTCATCAGCGGCAGCACCGGCTTCACATAGATGCGCGTCGGCGTCATCAGCGCCTGGGCCAGAGACCGGTCCTTGGCGAAGGGCGCGTCGTCGCCCCAGCCCAGGCCGGACGCCTCGACCACGCGCCGGATCAGCGAATAGCCGTTGGAGTGCGGGCCCGACGACGCCAGGCCGATCACCACGTCGCCCGCCGCCTGCCGGTCCAGATAGGGCAGGGCCCGGCCCCGTTCGACGGCGCCCAGCGAGAAGCCCGCCAGGTCGTAGTCGCCGCCCGCGTACATGCCCGGCATCTCCGCCGTCTCGCCGCCGACCAGGGCGCATCCGGCCTGGCGACAGCCCTCGGCGATGCCGGCGCGGACGCGGCGCGCGGCGTCCACGTCCAGCTTCCCGGTGGCGAAATAGTCGAGGAACAGCAGCGGCTCGGCGCCCTGGGCCAGCAGGTCGTTGACGCACATGGCCACCAGATCGACGCCGACCCCGTCGTGCCGTCCGGTTTCAATGGCGATCTTCAGCTTCGTGCCGACGCCGTCCGTCGTGGACACGATCAGGGGGTCCTCGAATCCCGCCGCCTTCAGATCGAATAACGCGCCGAAGCCGCCCAGGGACGGCGTCGATCCCGGCCGCGCGGTCGATTTCGCGAGCGGCTTGATGGCGTCCACCAGCATCTCGCCCGCGTCGATGTCCACGCCTGCGTCGGCGTAGGTCAGGCCGTGGACGGGGCGGGAGGGGGTGTCGCTCATCGGTCGCGGTCCGGAATCATGCGGCGGAAATCCGACGGGCCTCTTGCCACGACGGCGCTCGCCGGGGCTATAGCATCCGAATGAAGACGATCACCACCGACGAGGCGCTCGTCGCGTTCTGCGCTGAACTGGCCAAGGCCCCCTTCATCGCCGTCGACACGGAGTTCATGCGCGAGACGACCTACTGGCCCAGGCTCTGCCTGATCCAGGCGGCCTCGACGGAGCACGCGGGCATCATCGACCCGATGGCCGAGGGGCTGAACCTCGAGCCGTTCCTCGACCTGATGCGCGATACGAACATCGTGAAGGTGTTCCACGCCTGCCGGCAGGACGTGGAGATCTTCGTCCGCCTTGGGGCGATGCCGACGCCGCTGTTCGACACACAGGTGGCGGCGATGGCTGCGGGCTTCGGCGAGCAGGTCGCCTATGACTCGTTGGTCCGCCAGATGATCAAGGTCGACATCGACAAGGGCAGCCGCTTCACCGACTGGGCGCGCCGCCCCCTGTCGGACGCCCAGCTGACCTATGCGCTGGGGGACGTGACGCATCTCGCCGCGCTCTATCCCAAGCTGCGCGACCGCCTTCGCAAGGAGGGCCGGCTGGACTGGGTCATGGCCGAGATGAAGGACCTGACCGAGCCGGAGCTCTACGACACCAATCCGGAGAACGCCTGGAAGCGGCTGAAGCCAAAGCGCCACACGGCCAAGTACCTGGCCGCCTTCGTCGCTGTCGCCGTCTGGCGCGAACGCGCGGCGCAGGAACGCGACCAGCCGCGCGGCCGAATCCTGAAGGACGAGGCGATCGACGAGATCGCGACCCAGGGGCCGACCGACCCGGACGCCTTCAACCGCCTGCGCTCGGTGCCCAAGGGCTTCGGCGCCTCCCGGCTCGGCCTCGATCTCACCGAAGAACTGAAGCGCGTGCTCGCCGATCCTGAGGCGCATGCGCCCAAGGTCGAGCGCCCGCGCCACAACCAACCGGCCCCGCCCTCGGTCGTCGAGCTGCTGAAGGTGCTTCTGAAGGCCAAGAGCGACAACGCCGGCGTAGCCTCCAAGCTGATCGCCACCGTCGCGGACCTTGAGAAAATCGCCGTCACCGACGACGCCGACGTCGAGGCGCTGAAGGGATGGCGACGTCAGCTTTTCGGCGAGGACGCGCTGAAGCTGAAGCGCGGCGAGATCGCGCTTGTCCTGAACGGCCCACGCGTCGAGGTGGTGGAAATCGAGGGCTGAGCCCGAATCCTTGTTGGACAGAGCCCGCGCCGCGTCTATGAGCGCGCGCTATGGAATTCCTCTCTTCGCCTGAATTCGCTTCGCAGCTGGCCGCGTTGGGTCAGGTGCTCATGATCGACCTGGTGCTGGCGGGCGACAACGCCGTCGCCGTGGGTCTCGCCGCCGCGGCCCTGGCCCCCGAGCAGCGCAAGAAGGCCATCCTGATCGGACTGATCGCAGCGGTGGTGCTGCGCATCGGCTTCGCCCTCATCACGGTGCAGCTGCTCGCCATCGTCGGCCTGCTGCTGGCGGGCGGCGTCCTGCTGCTTTGGGTCTGCTGGAAGATGTGGCGCGAACTGCGCGAGCACGCCACCCACGACCAGGCCGAGTCGACCGAGGAGATGGAGCACGCCCTGGCCGCGCACCACGGCGGCGGCGCGTCTCCGGAGGAGCTCGGGATCAAGCGCAAGAGCTTCGGCGCAGCCCTGCTGCAGATCATGATCGCCGACGTGACGATGTCGCTCGACAACGTGCTGGCCGTCGCCGGCGCGGCGCACGAGCACCCCTGGATCATGGTGTTCGGTCTGGTGCTGTCGATCGCGCTGATGGGCGTGGCCGCCACCTTCATCGCGCGCATCCTGAACAAGTACCGCTGGATCGGTTACGTCGGGCTGGTCATCGTCCTGTACGTCGCGCTGCACATGATCTGGGACGGCTACCGCTCGGTGGTCGTGCGGACCGGCAACGTCGAGAGCTACAACGCCTCCGCGCCGGGCTTCCTCGAGATCCCCGAGGACGAGGTCGCCAAACACATGAAGGGTCTGCGCACTGAGGAGAGCGAGCTCCTGGCCCCGCCGACCCCGACCAACCCCGCCGACGCCCCGCCGCCGGTGGAGGTCCAGCCGGCGGGCTGAGGCTGCGAAGGACTTAAGGCCGTCCGAACAGGGCGGCCTTTTCCGCCTCGGCCGCGGCCCTTCGGCGGGTGTGGTCGCTGAAGCGTTCACCGCCTTCGCGCTCGGTGCGCCAGCCGTTCATCTTCCACGGCTTACACAGCTTGCAGCCCGCCCTGCGGCGGCGCGCGCGTCCTCGTTTGTGGTGCATGGGATCGCCTTCCGTTCTCGCCTTGGCGCGGAAAAGCCAAGGGAAGAGGATAAGGCGAAGCCGCAGCGAGCGCCAGACCGGGACGATCAGCGTTCGGCGTCCGCGCCCCCGAACCGCTCCGCCCACTCCGCCACCTGGGCGTCCTCGATCTTGCGGAACAGAACCTCTGGCGCATGCACGCGGCGGCCGAGGGGCAGGGTGGTCAGCCAGGCCTCGTCCGCGCCAGGCCAGGACAGGTCGGTTTCGCCCACCGTCGCGGCGATGCGTCGGGCGGTGAACGGCAGGATCGGCGCCGCCAGCCGCGCGAACAGGGCGACCAGGTTCAGACCGGTGCGGACGCCGACGGCCGCACGGTCGCGGTCCGTCTTCAGCGCGGTCCACGGCGCGGCTTCCTGAAGGTACTCGTTGCCCAGCACCCAGGCGGCCCGCAGCGCCTGCGCGGCCTTCCGGAACTCCATGGCCTCGAACTGGGTCGTGGCGTCGGCGATCACGGCGCGCAGGTCCGCCTCCAGCTTCGCCTCCACCGCACCCGCGCCACCGCCCTCGGGTACGACGCCCTCGAACTTGGACTCGGCGAACTTGACGATGCGGTTGACGAAGTTGCCCAGCACGTCAGCCAGGTCCTTGTTCACCGCCCCCTGGAAGGTCTCCCAGGTGAAGGCGGCGTCCGCATGCTCCGGTCCGTAGGCCGTCAGATACCAGCGCCAGTAGTCCGCCGGCAAAAGCTCCAGCGCCTGGTCCATGAAGACCCCGCGCCCCTGGCTGGTCGAGAACTTGCCGCCGTACCAGTTCAGCCAGTTGAAGGCCTTCAGCGTGTCGACCGTCTTCCACGGCTCGCCCGAGCCGAGGATCGTCGCGGGGAAGCTGACGGTGTGGAAGGCGACGTTGTCCTTGCCCATGAACTGGACGTAGCGCACGTCGTCCGCGCCTTGATCCAGACGCCACCAGCGCTCCCAGTCGCCATCGTTGGCCTCGGCCCATTCCTGGGTGGCGCCGATGTATTCGATGGGGGCGTCGAACCAGACATAGAAGACCTTCCCCTCCAACCCGGGTCGAGGCCCGCCGTCCGTGCCGACCACGGGCACGCCCCACTTCAGGTCCCGTGTGATGCCCCGATCGATCAGGCCCTCGTCCAGGTGCTTGTAGGCGATGGATTTCGCCAGCGGCTGCCAGTCGTTCTTCGAGCCGACCCAGTCCCGGATGCGGTCCGCCAGCTTCGTCTGCAGAAGGTACAGATGGCGGGTGTCGCGCACCTCCAGGTTCCGGCTGCCCGACACGGCCGAATAGGGCTCGATCAGATCGGTCGGATCCAGCAGCCGGCCGCAGTTGTCGCACTGGTCGCCGCGGGCCTTCGGATAGGCGCAGTGGGGGCATGTGCCCTCGACATAGCGGTCCGGCAGGAAGCGGGCGTCGTCGATGGA
>JBKBUS010000407.1:0-1762 GCA_046290035.1 Brevundimonas sp. | reverse complement strand
CGTTGGACCTCGCGGCGGTGTCCTATCAGATCGTCCTGACCAAGGCCGACAAGCTCAAGAAAGGCGAGGGCGAGCGCATGCGCGAGGCGACGCTGAAGGCCGTGTCCAAGCGCCCCGCCGCCTATCCGGAGGTCGCCCTGACGTCGTCGGAGGGCGGCGGCGGCATCCCCGAACTGCGCGCCGCGATCATGACGGCCACGGGGGTTGAGCCCTAGGGCCGCGTTCCCCACCTCCAGCGCATGACGCCGCTGTCCATTCTCGACCTCGCGCCGGTCTCCGACGGTTCGGACGTCAGCCAGTCCCTGCGATCCACCATCGCCCTGGCCCAAGCCGCCGAGCGCCTGGGCTATCGCCGCTACTGGCTGGCGGAGCACCACAACATGCCGGGTATCGCCTCGGCGGCGACCAGCGTGGTCATCGGCGCTGTGGCGGCCGCTACTTCGTCCATCCGTGTCGGAGCGGGCGGGATCATGCTGCCCAACCACGCGCCGCTGCAGATCGCGGAACAGTTCGGCACCCTGAACGCGCTCTATCCCGGCCGAATCGATCTTGGTCTCGGACGCGCGCCGGGGTCGGACATGGCGACCGCCCGTGCGCTGAGGCGCACCCTCGACGGCGACGTCGACCGCTTCCCGCAGGACGTGGTCGAGCTGATGCAGTGGTTCGCCCCCGCCGCCGAGGGCCAGCGGGTGGTCGCCCACCCGGGCCAGGGCCAGGACGTGCCGATCTGGATTCTCGGCTCCTCGACCTTCGGCGCCCAGTTGGCGGCGCATCTAGGCCTGCCCTATGCCTTCGCCAGCCACTTCGCCCCGGCGGAGATGACGAGCGCGATCCGGCTCTACCGAGACCTGTTTCGCCCCTCGGATCGGCTGGCCAAACCCTATGTCATGCTCGGCTACAACGTCTTCGCCGCCGATACGGAGGCCGAGGCGAAAGCCTTGTTCAGCTCGGTTCAACAGGCGTTCGTCAACCTGCGGACGGGACGGCCCGGCAAGCTGCCTAGGCCGGACGCCGGCTTCGAGGCGCGGCTGGAGCCGGCCGCGCGGCACATGCTGGACTCGGCCTTGGCCTGTTCGGCGGTGGGGACCCCCGATCAGGTGCGAGTGTCGCTGGCGGCCTTCGTCGAGCGCACCGGAGCGGACGAGGTCATGGTGACGAGCCAGATCTGGGATCCCGCCGCCCGCATCCGTTCGTACGAACTGCTGGCCGACAGCTGGGGCGGCCTGCGCCAGGCGGCGTGACAGGCCCGGTCCGCGCCTGTATCAGCCGCCGCCATGAGCGCGACCGATCCCGAGGGCGAAGAACGCGGCTGGGCCACCGCCCGGACCCTGGCCGAGGCACTGCCCTACATTCAGGTCTATGACCGCGAGACCGTCGTCATCAAGTACGGCGGCCACGCCATGGGCGAGGAGGCGGTGGCCAGGCAGTTCGCCGCCGACGTGGTGCTGCTGAAGCTCATGGGCGTGAACCCCGTCGTGGTGCACGGCGGGGGGCCGCAGATCAGCGCCATGCTGGATCGGGCCGGGGTGAAGTCCAACTTCGTCGACGGCCTGCGGGTCACCGACGCCGACACCATGCAGGTGGCCGAGATGGTCCTGTCCGGCGCGGTCAACAAGGAGATCGCCCACTGGATCACCATGGCGGGGCGCGAGGCGGACGTGCGGGGCATCGGCCTGTCGGGCAAGGACGCGGGCCTGCTGACCGTGGAAAAGACCCGGCGGACCAAACGCGATCCCGACAGCATGATCGAGCACGAGGTCGA
>JBKBUS010000406.1:0-1771 GCA_046290035.1 Brevundimonas sp. | reverse complement strand
CTTCATGGCGGAGGCCATGAGGACGGGGTCGCGCGCCTCGGCGATGGCGGTGTTCATCAGCACGCCGTCGCAGCCCAGCTCCATGGCGACGGCCGCGTCCGAGGCGGTGCCGACGCCGGCGTCCACCAGCACCGGCACCCGGGACTGCTCGACGATCAGGCGGATGTTGACCGGATTCTGCACCCCCAGGCCCGAGCCGATCGGCGCGCCCAGGGGCATGATGGCGACCGCTCCGGCGTCCTCCAGCTTCTTCGCATAGACCACGTCGTCAGTGCAGTAGACCATGACCTCGAAGCCCTCGGCGGTGAGCAGCTTGAGCGCGCGAAGCGTCTCCTCCATGTCCGGGAACAGGGTCTTGGGGTCGCTGAGCACCTCCAGCTTCACCAGGGTCCAGCCGCCGGCCTCGCGGGCCAGACGCAGGGTGCGGACCGCGTCCTCGCCGGTGAAGCAGCCGGCGGTGTTGGGCAGGTAGGTGTAACGCTTCGGGTCCAGGAAGTCGGTCAGCACCGG
Source organism: Brevundimonas sp. (assembly GCA_046290035.1). Lineage (GTDB taxonomy): Bacteria > Pseudomonadota > Alphaproteobacteria > Caulobacterales > Caulobacteraceae > Brevundimonas. The sequence continues at coordinate 1,261 of JBKBUS010000406.1, read as the reverse complement.
CTGGCCCGGATCGGTCAGGTTCACGCGCCGGACCGCCACGGTGACGATCTCCGCCCCCGACGCCTCGGCGGCCGCGGCGTTCTGTGCGTAGTCCTTGTACTTGCCCGTGCCGACGATCAGGCGGGAGTTGAAGGTGCGGCCGGCGACGGTCCAGGTGTCGTTCGAGGAGGTCATGGGGGCTGTTTAGGCCCCCGTGTTCGGAGTCGAAAGCCCGGCGGCGGCGCGCTAATCAGACGTGATGACCGACACCCCGATCGCCGACCTTTCCCGCGAGCAGGCCGAGGCGGAGCTCGCGCGCCTGGCCGAGGAGATCGCCCGGCACGACGCGCTCTACTACGTCGGGGACGCGCCGGAGATCAGCGACGCGGCCTATGACGCGCTGAGACGGCGCAACGCCGAGATCGAGGCGCGCTTTCCGGACCTTGTGCGGGCCGACTCGCCGTCGGCGCGCGTCGGCGTGGCCGGGTCGCAGGCGTTCGCGGAGGTGCGCCACGGCGTTCCCATGTTGTCGTTGGACAACGCCTTCGACGAAGGCGAGGTGCGCGATTTCGTCGCCCGCATCGCCCGCTTCCTGAAGCTGCCGGCGGACGAGGCGACCGCCTTCACCGCCGAGCCGAAGATCGACGGCCTGTCGGCCAGCCTGCGCTATGAGAACGGAGTGCTGGTCCAGGGCGCGACGCGGGGCGACGGACGCGCGGGCGAGGACGTGACGGCGAACCTTCTGACCATCGCCGACATCCCGCGCCGGCTGTCGGGGTCCGGCTGGCCGAAGCGGATCGAGGTGCGGGGCGAGGTCTATGCGGGCACGGACGCCTTCGCCGCCTTCAACGCCGCCGCCGAGGCCGAAGGCAAGCGCACCTACGCCAATCCCCGGAACTTCGCCGCGGGCTCCCTGCGCCAGATCGATCCGAAGGTGACGGCGACGCGGCCTCTGAGCTTCTTCGCCTACGCCTGGGGCGAGACGTCCGAGCCCTTCGCCGAGACCCAGAGCGGGGCGCTGGAGGCGCTCAAGGCGTGGGGCTTCAAGACCAATCCGCGCTCCACGCGGGTCGAGGGCGCCGAGGGACTGCTTGAGGTCTATCGCGGGCTGGAGGCCGACCGGGCGACGCTCGGCTATGACATCGACGGGGTCGTCTACAAGGTCGACCGGCTGGACTGGCAGCAGCGGCTGGGCTTCGTCGCCAGAAGCCCGCGCTGGGCCATCGCCCACAAGTTCCCGGCCCAGCAGGCGACGACGGTGCTGGAGGGCATAGACATCCAG
>JBKBUS010000060.1:0-7801 GCA_046290035.1 Brevundimonas sp. | reverse complement strand
GATCGATCTGGACGCCCCCCCGATCGATGGAGAAGCCGACGAGGTCGAGGCGGCCGATCAGGCCGCCGGCCGCGTCGACCCTCAGAGCCGTCTCGTCGGTGCGGAGCCTCACCGCCGCATCCGAGTGGACGCCCCACCGGGCACGGGAAAGACCTGGGCGGCCTGCGCCCGCGTGGCGGCCCTGATCGAGCAGGGCGTGCCCCCGTCCCGGATCTGGATGATCAGCTTCACGCGGACGGCGGTCGCGGAGATCCGGAGCCGCGTGGGAAGCTTCACGACACCTGCGGCCGCCGCCTCGGTGCGAATCTCAACGCTCGACGCCTATGCATGGGCCCTGCAGTCGGGCTTCGATGCCGACGCCACGCTGTCCGGCAGCCATGACGAGGGCATCGCCGCGACCCTGGAGCGTGTGGAGTCCGATCCGGAGCTGCAGGCGTTTCTTGCGCGAATCCGCCACCTCGTGATCGACGAGGCGCAGGACATCATGGGCGTCAGGGCCAGACTGACGGCCGCAGTGATCGGCCGGCTCGATCCTGAAGCCGGCGTCACCGTCTTCGCCGACGAGGCGCAGGCCATCTACGGCTTCACGGAAGAAGCGTCCGACCTGGGCGGCGGCGTCTCGCTGCTGCATCTGCTGCCCTCGTCGTTTGAGCGTATCGAATTCGCAGAGGTCCGGCGTACCCGCTGCCCAAAGCTCAGGGAGCTGTTCCTCAGGACGCGTCGCCGTGTCATCGGAGGCGGGGATGTGTCGGCCAGAGCCGCCGCCGTGCGCCGCGACATCCTCGCCCTGGCTCACGACCAGGCGGAGCCGGGGCTGGACGGGGGGCTGGCCGAGGCGACGGAGGACCGCCTGATTCTTTTCCGACGCCGGGCTGAGGTTCTCAGGGCGGCCTCCTATGCTCAGGATCGTCCCTATCGTCTGCGCATGTCGGGCCTTCCGACTTCGATCCACGCCTGGATCGCCGAACTTTTCTGGAACTGGCCGGACCGTCGCATCGGGCCCGACGACTGTCGCCGCCTGTCTCAGCGTCTCAACGTCGGGGAAGTGGAGCAGGCTCGTCGATGGTCGCTTCTGGTTGAGCTCGCAGGCGACCCCGACGGCAGCCTGGACCTGCATCGGCTTCGGCAGCGCCTGGCGCGATCGGCTCCGCCGCAGATCGTGGCCACGCCCGACTTCGGCTCGGAGGGACCTCTGCTCGGAACCGTCCACGCCAGCAAGGGCCGCGAAGCGGACCATGTCAGCCTCTGGCTTCCTCCCCTGAGCTCCGGCGACGCTCCCGAGGCGGACGCCGAAGAGATCCGGGTGGCCTTCGTCGGCGCCACCCGCGCCCGGCTGACCCTGCGCGCAGGGGAGGCGGGCCCCGCCTACGCCTCGTCAGAGAATGGCCGTGTCTGGCGGCGCACGAGCTCGGGCTTTCAGATCGAAATCGGTCGAGCCGGAGATATTCGACCGGAGGGCCTGGTCGGGGCCGAGGCCGTCGCATCGGCCGAGGCCGCCGCCGCAGCGCAGAAACGCGTCGCGCGCAGTGCGACTCTGCCCCTTAGAGCTCGGGCCTGCGCCGATCTGGACTGGCGTTTCGCGCTTGAGACCCAGGACGGCGAGCGCCTCGCGGTCCTCTCCGACGCCGTCACGAAGGACGTGAAGGCGGTGGTGAACCGCATGAACGTCTGGCCTCCGCCCAGCCAGCTGAGCTGGCTGAGGAGCCTCGGAACCCGCACGGTCGCCGTCGCGCCGGACGACCCGTTGATCGATCGTCTGCATGAACCGTGGCGCACATCCGGCTTCATGCTGGCGCCGCTCCTGACCGGGTTCGCGGCCGCCCGCACGTCCGGCCGAAGGAAATGACCATGACCGACACCTCGTCCGCTTCCTGCCGGGAAGCCATGCTCGCACGCCTGCGCCAGGATCTGATCGGCCCCTACCGCGAAGACGAGCGGCTCACCTCCCGGCCATCCGACGTCTGGCTGACGGGCATTCTCTGGCCCCGCAACACCGCACTGGCCCCCGAGGAAGACGAGACCCTCTCGGTCGCGCCGACGGGCACGGAGGCCGACGACGACGGCGGGGCTCAGGCCCAGCCGGCCACGGCGCCCATGAGACGCCCTTCGACCGCCGGCGTATCCTTCGCGGCGGGGGCGTCGTCGGAGGTGGCGACCGTGATCGTCGGCGTCCGCTTCGCACTTTACGATCCCGTGGAAGAGGACGACGGGGGGATCGTGTGGGTCCGCCGGCCGATGCAGTGCACCCGCCGGATCGACCTGTCTGCGGGCGTCCAGGATCTCCCGCTGTCGGAAACGGGCGTGTCCGGACTGCGCCTCAACGTTCGGGTCGCCGCCTTCAGCGCCGGCCTGCTCGCAACCGTGACTCTCGTGAATGGCGCGGCCGCGCGCGAGCCCGGCCGCAACGCCATTGAGGCGCTCACTCTGTTCCAGACCGAGCTTGAGATTCGCGGCATCGACGGGACGCGACTGATCGCACGCCCCAGCCGGAGGGCGGTGGTCGACGAAGATGACGCCTCAGGGGCCCTGCTCTATCGGGGCGCGCGGGAGTTTGCGTCCGGGCACACCTGTTCTGCGGCGTGGACGCCAGCAGAAGACGATCCTGAAGCGGCCGAGCGGATCTTAACCACCTGGATCCCCTCGGCCGTCACGCCGGCCGTAAGCGCCGACGGCCACGCCTGTTTCAGCGCGCTTCGCGACACACCCGACTCATGCCTGTCAGCCTCATGGCTGGCCTCTGCCCGGCCGGACCCCATGCTGGCGTCCCTTGACGCCTTCTGCGCGGCCTATGGTCAGTGGATTGACGCACGGACCGAGGAGGCGGCGAGGCTGCCTGCCGATCTGAACGTCACGGCGCAGCGCCATCTGGCCGAATGTCGAACCGTCGAGCATCGCATGGCGGCAGGCGTCGACCGGCTGCGTCGCGATCCCCTGGTCCTTCGGTCGTTCCAGCTCGCGAACGAGGCTATGCTCCTGCAGCGGCGATGGGGCGGGGCCGAAACTCTGCGCTGGCGCCCCTTCCAGCTCGGCTTCGTCCTGCTCGCCCTGGAGTCCACGCTCGACGGCGGACACCCTGATCGCGACGTCATGGACCTCCTGTGGTTTCCGACCGGCGGCGGGAAGACTGAAGCCTACCTGGCGCTGATCGCCCTGACGGCGTTCCACAGACGGCTGTCCCGCCCTGTCCCGGACGATGGGGCGGGGGTGGCCGCCATCATGCGCTACACGCTGCGACTGCTTACATCGCAGCAGTTTCAGCGCGCCGCCGCCATGATCTGCGCCTGCGAAGCGATCAGGCGCGCGGGCTCGCACGACGATCTGGGCAGCGAGCCCTTTTCGATCGGCCTCTGGGTCGGCGACGGGGCCACGCCAAACTATCGCGTCGACGCCTTCGCCAGCTGGCGCGAGCCCAACCACCCATCGCCGCGTCAGCTGGGTCACTGTCCCTGCTGCCGACAGCCACTCGACTATCGACAGGCGACGGAAACGTCCCCGGTCGAGGTCTGGTGCCAGAGCACCGGCTGCGCCCTGTCTTCAGCTCGGCTGCCCGTCTGGACCGTGGACGAGGACGTCTATGAGATGAGGCCGACCCTGCTCATCGGGACGGTCGACAAGTTCGCTCAGATCGTTCGGCGCAGTGAGACCTCGAGGCTGTTCGCCGTCGGATCGGGCGCGCAGCCGCAGCTCATCCTCCAGGATGAACTGCATCTCATCGCAGGCCCTCTCGGCACCCTGGCCGGCCTCTACGAGACCGCGCTGGACCTCATCCTCTCAGCGGACGGCTCGCGGCCCAAGATCATTGGCTCAACGGCCACGATCCGGCGGGCGGCTGAGCAGGTTCGAGCCCTGTTTGACCGGGACATCTGTCAGTTCCCACCCCCGGGACTCGACGCCGCGGACTCCGGCTTCGCCGTGGTGGACACCCGCGCCGCCGGCCGCCTCTACGCCGCAGTCACCACGGCCGGGCGATCAGCGAAGTTCACGCTCCAGGCCGTCTCCGCCTCCCTGCTCCAGGCGTCTGAGGGAGGACTTCCAGCCGAAGCACGTGACCCCTGGTCCACCCTTGTCGCCTACTTCAACTCTCTTCGTGAACTCGGCGGGGCGCTTGTCCTGATGCAGGACGACGTCAATGACACCCTCCGGCTGACGGCCAAGGCCCGTGGAGAGCCGGTGCGACGCCCTGCATCCGTTGAGGAACTGACGTCCCGGCGCAGTCAGGCGGAGATTGTGGACATGCTCGACCGCCTCGGTCGCCCCCTGGGCGCAGCCGGCGCTCTGGACGTGGTCCTGGCGACAAACATGCTCAGCGTCGGCGTGGACGTTCCCAGGCTCGGCCTGATGCTGGTCAACGGTCAGCCCAAGACGATGGCCGAGTACATCCAGGCCACCAGCCGTGTGGGCCGCGGCGCCGTGGCAGGCCTTGTGGTGAGCGTGCTGAACAACGCCAAGCCCCGGGATCGGTCACACTACGAGACGTTCCGAACCTGGCACGACGCGCTGTACCGCAACGTCGAGGCTACGAGCGTGACGCCCTTCGCGTCACGGGCCAGGGATCGCGCCCTGCATGCCGTCCTTGTCGCCGTCGTCCGTCATCTCGCGCCCGGCATGCGCGACACGCCAGCGCTCACGCCTGAGGCCGAAGACGCCGCGATAACCCTTATCGACCGCATCGCCGTCCGCGCGGCCGCCATCGACCCTCTGGAGACAGAGGTCCGCGAGGAGCTGCTCGATCGGCTGCGCCGCTGGCGACGGCGCGCGCCGACCCACTACTGGCGCCACAATGATCCAGCAGCCTCCCTGATGCAGAGCGCCGAGGACGCCGCTGCCCGGCGGGCCGCCGGGCGAACGCCGGGAAGCGCCTGGCCCACGCCCAACACTCTGAGGGGCGTCGAGCCCGCTACGCCCTATCGCATTACTGAACGTCTGCCCCGGAACGACCATGCCTCGTAACGCTCTTGGCGATCTGCGCCGCAGCGCCGCCGCCGCCGGCTTCGGGCCGGGGGCCCTGATCGACTTCCGCGCCGGAGACGCGCCCGTCAGCGCCGTGGCCGGCGGGCTCGAGGTCTGGGATTTCAGCTTTCCGCCGGCCGGACTTCTTCACCCCCAGACCATCCGCGAGGAGCGGCTGCAGAAGAAGCTGAACGTCCGCGGCTTCCGCCTCCCGCCCGTACGGGATCCTGCCTCGAACCGAGACAGTGAGCGGGCAGTGGCGGCCATTCGGTTTCCAGAATGGCTGCAGTGCCCGCGGTGTGAAAAGATTGGGCCAGAGGCGCTCTGGGACGACCCGCCGGGTCGTGCCGGCCGCTACTGCGCAGCCTGTACGGCCGCTTCCCCCGGGCGCACCCCCGTGCCGACGATTCCGGTGCGCTTCGTCCTGGCCTGCGAACGCGGCCACCTCGACGAGTTTCCCTGGCACCTCTGGGTCGGTCACACGCCGGACTGTCGCAATCGCCACGGCTTCCTGGAGCTCCGCTCCGAAGATGCCGGTCTCGCCGGCCTGAAGCTCAGCTGTCCGATCTGCCACCAGAAGAGGTCCATGGACGGAATCTTCTCCCGCACGACCTGGGAGCGCATGGCGGACTGTCGCGGTCGAAGGCCCTGGCTCAGCGGCGGAAATGAAGTCTGCGGATGTAAGCCGCGGGCGGTCCAGCGCGGCGCTTCCAACCTCTACTTCCCGGTCGTCGAGTCGGCGCTAAGCATTCCCCCCTGGTCGGACCGGCTGCAGGAGGCGCTTGGCGTCCACTGGGACGCCATCATGAACGCCCATCCGGAAGACCGCGCCATGTTCATCCGCATGCTGGCGAGGGGGGATCTCGCCCCGGTGCTTGCCGAACTAAGCATGAGCGCCGACGATCTCGCAGTTGAGCTGGACCGCCGCGAAGCGCAGCAGGCCGCCATCGAGATCGATGATCTCCGTTGCGAAGAGTACCGTCAGTTCACCGGAGGCGTCGCCGCTGGAAGTCCGGACCGGGAGTTCGAGGTTCGACCCCGAGCCATGCCACCGGCATTGCGGCCCTGGTTCTCGCGCCTCGTTCAGGTCGTGCGCCTTCGTGAGGTGAGAGCCATGACAGGCTTCACCCGCATTCACCCCCCCGGCGATCCTGCGCTCGCGGCGAAGCTTTCCGCACACCCTCTCGATTGGCTGCCCGCCGTCGAAGTCCGCGGCGAGGGGATCTTTCTGGAGCTGGATCCGTCAGCTCTGAAGGCCTGGGAAAGCCGTGCGTCCGTGCAGGGCCGGGCAGCTGCGGTGGATGCCCGCTGGGAAGCCGAATGGCTGGAACGTTACGGGCCTGACCTGCCCAGGACGCGCGTCATCACCGCCCGCCAGCTGCTGGTTCACACCCTGGCCCATGCGCTCATGGGGCAGCTCACCCTGGACTGCGGATACTCGTCCACCGCGCTGCGCGAACGCCTTTATGTCCAATCTGGGGAACGGGAAATGGCCGGTCTCCTGATCTTCACGGCGACGACCGACGATGACGGCACCCTGGGCGGCCTGCAGAGGCAGGGCGATCCCGATCGTATCGCGCGGACCCTCGAGGCGGCCGTGCGCTCCCAGGCGTGGTGCTCGTCGGATCCGCTCTGCATCGAGGACATGATGTCCCCGGAAGACGGAATGACGCTGGCCGCCTGCCATGCCTGCGTCCTGGCGCCGGAAACGTCCTGCGAAGAGTTCAACCGCTTTCTGGACCGCGCCCTGCTCGTGGGTTCGCCGTCGCAGCCCGATCTCGGCTTCTTTTCCGCCCTTCTGTCCGGAGTGTCCGCATGAGCGGTCCGCGTATGTACCCCGCCGTCCTGCCCAGGGCCGTGCTGTCGGATCGGTACCGGTCCGCCGAAGTGAAGGTCTTCCATCGTCTCCAGGAAACCCTCGATCCGGACTGGACGGTTTTCTACAGCCGACCCTGGCTCGGCCTGACGCGCACCGGCGGCGAGCGGGACGGCGAATGCGACTTCGTCGTCGCTCATCCCAGGAGAGGGTTCCTTGCGATCGAGGTGAAGGGCGGCGGGATCAGCTACGACCCCTTGACGGAGGACTGGATCAGCCGCGACCGGCATGGCGTCCGCCATCGCATCTCCAATCCGATCGAGCAGGCGAAAAAGGCCAAGTATGAGCTTGATCGACGGCTGAAGACGTCACGGGGATTCCCCTCGACCCGAAACTACCGCATGCGCCACGGCGTCGTTTTCCCCGACGCCGAGGCTCCTCCTGGAAATCTCGGAGCGGACCGGCCCCGCGATCTGTTCTGCTGTCACGACGACCTGCCGCGCATTGGCGAGTGGGTAGAGCGCAGACTCGCCGGCGGCGACGAGGAGGACTTCGGTCGTGACGGCGTCGTCGCTCTGGAGCGTCTGCTGGCGATGCCGTTCACGCTTCGCACGCCGCTGGCGGCCTCGCTTTCGGACGACGATCGGATCATCGACACCCTGACGCCGCAGCAGTTCCACATCCTGGACGCCATCCAGGCCCTGCCGCGGGTCGCCGTCGGTGGCGGGGCGGGGGCCGGCAAGACCATCGTCGCTGCGGAGGACGCGGCCCGGGCGGCGCAGCAGGGCCTCAGAACGCTGCTGACCTGCGTGTCCGCGCCGCTCGCGGCGACGCTGAAGCGGAGGATGGAGGGGTCCGGCGTGGTCGTTGAGTCCTTCGCGGATCTCTGCCGCAGGGTTTCCGGCCACGCCTTCACCGAAGACAGAGGGCCGGAGCTCCTTCACGACGCCATGCTCGCGGCCCCGGACGAACGCTTCGACGCGGTCATCGTCGACGAGGCGCAGGATTTTCGCAGTCACTGGTGGATCGCGCTGG
>JBKBUS010000059.1:7326-7856 GCA_046290035.1 Brevundimonas sp. | reverse complement strand
CCGCGTCCCCAACTGCACGTCACCGACGGAGCCCCCCCCCCCCCCTCCCCCGGCTCCGTCTCAGTCCGCCGGCTCCTTCCCTCCCTCCCCTCGGGGCCGGCAACGAAGACCGCCGATCGCGCGAGCGTCGGCGGTCTTTTCGTTCCTGGAGGCGCGTCTCCGGAACCCCCGGTCGAGCGGCCGCGTTGGATCGCGCGGAAGGGTTCACGCGCCCGCGGGCGCACCCTGGAGATCCAGACTTCATGAAAACCGCAGTCTCTTTCGCGGCGCTCGCGGCCGCCGGCCTCGTCGCGTCCCACGCCCAGGCTCAGACCCCGCCCACCGACTGGTCGGGGCCCTATGTCTCGATCTACGGCGGCGGCCTGCTGCCCGACGATGACGGCGAGGAGCAGCTCGTCTTCGATCGCGACTTCGACGGCGACTTCGACGACACCGTGCTGACCGGCGCCGGCGCCGACGCCTTCTCGCCCGGCTCGTGCGACGGGCAGGCCCTGGGCGCCACCCCCGGCGCGGGTTGCGACGACGACGGG
>JBKBUS010000059.1:0-7316 GCA_046290035.1 Brevundimonas sp. | reverse complement strand
GTGGTTGGCGCGCTCGCCGAATACGGCGTCGCGGACGCCGAGGACACGGTGACGTCGTACAGCACGACGCCGGCCTTCTACAGTTCGACGCGGACGCTCCAGCGGCTGGGCGCGATCCGGGCCCGGGCGGGCTACGCCCTCGGCTCCAATCTGATCTACGCGACCGGCGGCGTCGCGCGCGGGGAGATCACCAACAGCTTCTTCACGTCCAATCTGGCCAACAGCTTCACGCCGACCGTGAACGATGACGAAGCCGACGGCTGGCAGGCCGGCGTGGGTTGGGAGCGGCAGCTCGGCCGGGGCCTGACGTTCGGCGCGGAGTACCTCTACACCTCGCTTGAGGCCGGAGAGTACGACATTCGCGTCGGCCCCGGGACCGCGCCGGCCACCAACCCTTTCATCCTGCCGCCGAACACCGCCGGCACCGACCTGCGTCGCAGCAATCCCGACTTCGACATGCACCAGGTGCGGCTGAGCATGGGCTATCGCTTCTAGGGCTCCGGCCAGGGTCGAGACTTCGCGCGCCGTCGGGGCTTCCGGCGGCGCGTTTCTTTTGCGGCGTGGTTGATCGTCCCGGCCAGAGGTCTAGTTTGCCGGCGTTCAGCGGCCCCAGAAGCCGTGCCAAGCCCAGGTCCCCGAATGTCCGCCGATTCGCGCAGCCCCGCCCGCCCCATGCCGGAGAAGGGGGACCAGAACGCTCGCGTTCTGCTCGACAGCTTCGCAGGGGCGCTCGGCAAGGCCGCCGCGACGCTCGGAAACATTGAGGCCGACTTCGTCGCCCAGGCCCATGAGGACTATCTGGAGGACGAAACGCCCGAGCTGGACCTGGTGGATCTCGGCGCGGCCCTGGCGGAGGCGTGGCGCGCCACGGAAAGCCGCGCGGCCGGGACGCCGCCGCTGATCTCCGTCGGCCCCCTAAAGGGCGCGGACGGGCGGCAGGTCGGCTACGACAGCCTGACCATCATTCAAGACGACGCGCCTTTCCTGGTCGACAGCGTGATGGGCGAGATGGCCGACGGCGGGCTGACGGTGCGGGCTCTGTTCCACCCGGTGGTGACGCGGGAGGACGGCCGGCGCGAGTCCGTCATACTGGTGGTGTTCGATCCGGTGCCGCAGGAGCGCCGCGACGCCGTCGGCGAGGGGGTGGCGGCGGCGCTCGGCGACGTGCACGCGGCGGTGGGCGACCACCAGGCCATGTTCCAGTTGATGCGCCGCTGCGTGGCCGAACTGGAAGGCTCCTCCGCAGGCGTCGACCCCGAAGTGGTCGAGGAGAACCTCGCATTCCTCCGCTGGCTGAAGGACGATCATTTCGTCTTCCTGGGCGCGCGCGATTACAGCTATCCGCGCACCGCCGACGGCGGCTACGAGGCTGAGGCTCCGCTGGATCAGTCCGGCGAGGGGCTGGGAGTCTTGCGCGACCCCGAGCGCACGGTCCTGCGCCGCGCGTCGGAACCAGCGGTCCTGACCCGCCAGATGAAGCGCCAGCTGGATTTGTCGGAGCCGGTGACCGTGGCGAAGGCCAATCTGCGTAGCCGGGTCCATCGCCGCGCCTACATGGATTACGTCGGGGTCAAGCGGTACGGGCAGGATGGACGCCCGTCGGGCGAAACGCGCTTCGTCGGCCTGTTCACCGCCGAGGCCTACGACCGGGCGGCGTCCGAAGTGCCCCTGGTGCGCCGCAAGCTGGCGAACGCCCTCACCCGCGCGGGCAAGCTTCCGGGCAGCCACAACGAGAAGCGTCTGAAGAACATCCTGGAGAACTATCCCCGGGACGAGCTCTTCCAGATCACCGAGGACGAGCTGCTCGAGACTGCGCTGGGCGTGCTGCACCTCTACGACCGGCCGCGAGTGAAGATCTTCACCCGGAAGGACCCCTTTGACCGCTTCGTGTCGGTCCTCGCCTTCGTGCCGAGGGAGCGGTTCGACGCCGGGGTGCGCGAGCGGATCGGCAAGCTTCTGGCCAGCGCCTGGGGCGGACGGCTGTCGGCCTGGTATCCGCAGCTGTCGGACGCGCCGCTGGTGCGCATCCACTACATCATCGGCGTGACGCCGGGCGACCATCCGAACCCGGACATGGCTCAGCTGGAGGCTGCGGTGGTCGAGACCGCGCGCAGCTGGACGGACCGGTTCGAGGCGGCCGCCCGCACCGCCGACTTCGCCGAGGCCGAGATCGGCGCGGTCAGCGCCCGCTGGGCCGAAGCCTTCGGACCGGCTTACCGCGCCCGCTATGACGCCTTCGAGGCCATCGCCGACCTGATGGAGATGGACCGCCTGAGCTCGGATGGCTTCGGCCACGAGGGAGTCGCGGTGCGGGCCTTCCGCGGCGCGTCGGACACGCCGCTGCAGTTCCGCTTCAAGCTCTACAAGCGCGGCGGCGCGGCGCCGCTGTCGGACGTGCTGCCGATCCTGGCGGACATGGGCCTGAAGACGCTCGAGGAATACGGCAACGAAATCCACCCGGCGGACGACGCGCCGATCCACATCCACGAGTTCCTGCTGGAGGACCCGCGCGGCGAGGCGCTTAGCTTCGCCGACGTGAAGGCGCCCTTCGAGGCGGCCTTCCAGGCGGTCTGGTCCGGCCGCACCGAGAGCGACGGCTTCAACCGGCTGGTGCTGGAGCTGGGCGTGTCCTGGCGCGAGGCGGCGCTGATCCGCACGCTCGCCAAGTATCGCCAGCAGTCGGGTCTGGATCCCAGCCAGTCGGTGCAGGAAGAGGCGCTCGCGCTCTATCCCGACGTCGCGCGCGGGCTTCTCAAGCTGTTCGCCGCGAAGTTCGACCCGGCGGCCGGGGGCGACGCGGTGTCGCGAGAGCCGGAAGCGAATGCGCTCAAGGCCGAGATCGCCGCCGGCGTTCAGGGGGTGAAGAGCCTGGAGCACGACCGGGTTCTGCGACGTCTGGCGGACCTGATCGACGCGATCAAGCGGACCAACTACTACCAGACCGACGCGGCTGGGGAGCCCAAGCCCCACATCTCGATCAAGATCGCCTCGCGCGAGGTCGAAGACCTGCCGCTGCCCAAGCCCTATCGCGAGATTTTCGTCTGGGCGCCGCACGTGGAGGGGGTGCACCTGCGCTTTGGGCCGGTGGCGCGGGGGGGCCTGCGCTGGTCGGACCGGCGCGACGACTTCAGGACCGAGGTCTTGGGCCTGGTGAAGGCCCAGCAGGTCAAGAACGCGGTGATCGTGCCGGTCGGCTCCAAGGGCGGCTTCTATCCCAAGGGCCTGCCGGCGCTGGTGCGGGCCGGCGCCGAGCGCGACGCCATCCAGGCCGAGGCGATCCGGGCCTACAAGACCTTCCTTTCGGGCCTTCTGGACCTGACCGACAACATCCTGGCCGACGGGTCGGTGAAGCGTCCCGATGCGGTGGTCGCCTGGGAAGGGGACGACCCCTATCTGGTCGTGGCCGCCGACAAGGGCACGGCCACCTTCTCCGACATCGCCAACGGGGTGTCGGCCGACTACGGCTTCTGGCTGGGCGACGCCTTCGCCTCGGGCGGCTCGGCCGGCTATGACCACAAGGTCATGGGCATCACCGCGCGCGGCGCGTGGGAGGCGGTCAAGCGCCACTTCCGGGAGATGGGCCGGGACATCCAGACCGAGCCCTTCACCGTCGTGGGCGTCGGCGACATGTCCGGCGACGTCTTCGGCAACGGCATGCTGCTGTCCAAGGCGACGAAGCTGATCGCCGCCTTCGATCACCGCGACATCTTCATCGACCCGAACCCGGATCCGGCCCTGAGTTGGGAAGAGCGCAAGCGGATGTTCGAACTGCCGCGCTCGTCCTGGCAGGACTACGACGCGTCCAAGATCTCCCGGGGCGGCGGCGTCTTCTCGCGCTCGGCCAAGTCGATCGCCCTGTCGCCCGAGGCGCGCGAGGCGCTGGGGATCGAGGCCGAGAGCCTGGACCCGGCCGCCCTGATGAACGCGATCCTGAAGGCGCCCGCGGATCTGCTCTACCTCGGCGGGATCGGCACCTATGTGAAGGCCGCCGGCGAGACCGACGCCCAGGTGGGCGACAAGGCCAACGACGCCATCCGCGTCGACGCCGCCGACTTGCGGGTCAAGGTGGTGGGGGAGGGGGCTAATCTCGGCCTCACCCAGGCGGCGCGGATCGCCTTCGCGGCGAATGGCGGACGCATCAACACCGACGCCATCGACAACTCCGCCGGCGTCGACTCCTCCGACCACGAGGTCAACATCAAGATCCTGACCGGCTCGGCGATCGTCTCAGGCGCGCTGAAGGTCGAGGATCGCAATCCGCTGCTCGCCTCCATGACCGAGGAGGTGGCCCAGAAGGTGCTGGCCCACAACTACGACCAGACGCTGGCGCTGACGCTGCGCGAGGTCCAGGGCACGGCCGAGCTGGACCAGCAGGCCGGCTTCATGCGCAGGCTGGTCGAAGCGGGACGTCTGGACCGCAAGGTCGAGGGCCTGCCGACCGACGCCCAGATCGCCGAGCGGCGCGAGCAGGGCCGGGCCTTGACGCGTCCCGAGCTGGCGGTGCTGCTGGCCTATTCCAAGCTGGAGCTGAGCGAGGACATCGTCGCTTCCCGCGCGCCGGAAGACCCCTTCTTCGAGGAGACCCTGGTCCGCTACTTCCCCGAGCCGCTGGCGAAGTTCGACACCGAGATGAAGACCCACCGGCTGCGGCGCGAGATCGTGGCGACGGTGATGGCCAATGAGATCGTCAACATGGCCGGCTTCACCTTCCCCGCGCGGCTGCGGGCGGCCGCGGAGTGCGACACCACGGCCCTGGTGGTCGGTTTCGAGGCGGCGCGGCGCATCTTCCGTCTGGACCAGGCCTGGGACGCCGTCTCGGCGCTCGACCTGAAGATTCCGGCCGAGGCTCAGATCGCCCTCTATCAGGAGGTGGCGACGGGGCTGCGCCGCCAGACCCTGTGGCTGGCGCGCCGCGCCCAGACGACGGGGCGGGGCGTCGAGGCGCTGATCGCCGCCTATCGACCGGCCGCCGACGCGCTGCGGTCGGCGGGCGGCGACGTGCTGTCGCGCTTCTCCCAAAGCCGGCTCAAGGATCGCGTCGACGCCCTGACGGCGTTGGGGGCTCCGGCCGAAATGGCGGCCGACCTGGCGATGCTGCAGCCGTTGGCTCCGGCCACCGACATCGCCGACCTGGCGCGCGAGGCGGGCTGGAGCGATCCGGCCATGGCCCGTCTGTATCACCAGGTCGGCGCCGCCTTCGACTTCGATCGTCTGCGGGCGGCGGCCCGTCAGGTGCCGTCCGAAGACCACTACGACCGTCTGGCGGTGCGCCGCCTGATCGGGGAGCTGTCGGTCGAGCAGATGATCCTGACCCGGGCGGTGGCCAGAGGGGCGATGGCCACCGTCGGCGACACCGAGGCGGCTGCCGAGGCCGCCGTAGACGCCTGGATCGGACCGCGTCTGGCCGAGGTGGAGGCCCTGCGCGCCTCGGTCGACGAGATCGAGCAGTCCGGCCGCGGCTGGTCCTTCGCCAAGCTGACGATCGCCAACGGCGCGATCCGAAGCTTCACCGCGGCGCTCTGAGTCGGCGCGGGGGAGGGGGGCCATGCCCAGAAAGTTCCTGGTCGTCGCCGACGACACGCCCGAGTTCCCCAGCGCGCTCGCGTTCGCCGCGCGACGGGCCAGATCGACCGGCGGTCGGGTGGCCCTGCTCCGGGTTCTCACCCCCACCCACGACGAGCACTGGTCCGGCGTGCGCGACGAGATCGAGCGGCAGATGCGGGAGGAGGCCGAAGCGCTGCTTCGCCGCTTCGCCGAGGAGGCCGAGGCCCGTTCCGGAGCCCAGCCGGTGCTCCTGATCGAGACCGGCGATGTCCAGGCGGCCATCCGCAAGGCCGTGGCTGACGACCCGGAAATCAAGATCCTGGTGCTGGCCGCCGGGGCTGGGGCGCGCGGGCCGGGACCGCTGATCAGCGCGCTTCTCAAGCAGGGCGGGCTCGGAGGGCGTAAACTGCCCGTCACCATCGTTCCCGGCGAACTCAGCGAGACGGAGCTCGAGGATCTCGCCTAACCGCGAATTCACCTGACAGACCGGTGCGGACGAGGTTCTGCTGCGGGCATGCACGCTCTCGGTCTCGTCCTCGCGCTTCTGGTCCAGCCTGCCGGTCAGGTCGCCGCCGACCCCGCCCCGATCGTGGCCGCCGAGCGCGCCTTCGCCGCCGACTTCCCGGCGCTCGGCATCGGCGGCAGCTTCACCAAGTGGAGTGAGCCCGACGCGATCATCATCGCCGGAGGAGAGGCGCGGACAGTCAGCGAAGTCTTCGCCGAGGCCCCGCGCACGCGTCAGCCGGGCGAGCCGTTGATCGAATGGTGGCCGGTCTTCGCCGGAATCGCGCGCTCGGGGGAGCTGGGCTTCACCACGGGACCTGCGGCGCGGGACCAGGAAGGCTATGGCCACTACTTCACCGTCTGGCGGCGTCAGGACGACGGCTCATGGCTGTGGGTCTACGATGGCGGCTCCAACGCCAGCCCGGCGGGGCAGCCGGGTCCGGAGACCGAGCCGCGCCTGATGGCGCCCGCCACCGCCTGGGCCGCCGGCCCCGAAGCGGCCTGGGCCCAGGTGCGCGAGGCCGAGGCGGCGCTGGCGCGCGAGGCGGCGACAGACCAGGCGGCGGCGCACCTGGCGCGACTGGCCGATGACGGGGTGCTCTACGTCGCGCCCCTGCCGCCCGCCACCGGGCGCGAGGCCTATGCGCGGACCCTGACGGGCTGGGCGGAACGCTTCGCGTTCGGAGCCGCCGAAGGCGGCGGCGCATCGGAAGGCGGGGATCTGGTCTGGACCTACGGCCTGGCGGAGTGGATGCGGGACGGCCAGGCGCGGCGCGGCCACTACATGCGCCTGTGGCGCAATGGGACCGAGGGCTGGCGGATCGTCATGGCACACCTGATCCCCGCGCCGATCGCCGCCCCCTCTCCCGCTCCGGCGGGTTGAGCCCTATGTGGCGGGGATGACAGACCTTTCCCCCCGCGAGATCGTCTCCGAACTGGACCGTTTCATCGTCGGCCAGGACGACGCCAAGCGCGCCGTCGCCGTGGCGCTGAGGAACCGCTGGCGCAGGAAGCGCGTGCCCGAGGACCTGCGCGACGAGGTCACGCCCAAGAACATCCTGATGATCGGCCCCACGGGCGTCGGCAAGACCGAGATCGCCCGGCGTCTGGCCAAGCTGTCCGGCTCGCCCTTCCTGAAGGTCGAGGCGACCAAATTCACCGAGGTCGGCTATGTCGGGCGCGACGTCGATCAGATCATCCGCGATCTGGTCGAGGCGGCGCTGGTCATGGTGCGCGACCGCCGCCGGGCGGGGGTCCGCGCCCGCGCC
>JBKBUS010000405.1:491-1833 GCA_046290035.1 Brevundimonas sp. | reverse complement strand
CAGCTGTCGAACGACGCCTCCGGCGGCATCAAGGGCACGGTCGGGGTCGATGTGTCGCTGGACGAAGCGCAGGCCGGTGCGCGCCTGTGCGGGATCAACCTGCTGGCCCAGATGAAGGCTGCGCTGGGCGGAGACCTTGACCGCGTCGCGCGCGTCGTGAAGCTCGGCGGCTTCGTTCAGGCGGGCCCGGAGTTCACCGACATTCCGACGGTCATCAACGGCTGCTCGGACCTGATGGTCGAGGTGTTCGGCGACGCCGGCCGTCACGCGCGTTCGGCCGTCGGGGTCTATCGTCTCCCGCTCGGCTTCGCGGTCGAGGTCGACGCGATCGTCGAGGTGAAGTGAGCCTCACGCTTAAGGCGCATATCGGCATCGATCAGATCGACGCCGCCGCCTGGGACGGGCTGGCCGCGCCGACCGGCGATCCGTTCGTCAGCCACGCCTTCCTGCACGCCTGCGAAGCGTCCGGGTCGGCGGTGAGGCGCGCTGGATGGGCGGCGCAGCATCTGACGCTGTCGGACGCCGACGGGCGGTTGCTGGGCGCGATGCCCCTCTATCTGAAGGGCCACAGCCAGGGCGAGTACGTCTTCGACCACGCCTGGGCCGACGCCTACGAGCGCGCCGGCGGGCGCTACTACCCGAAGCTGCTTTCCGCCGTGCCGTTCACCCCGGTGACCGGCCCCCGCCTGCTGATCGCCCCGGGCGTGGACGCCGAGAGCACCCGCGCCGCCCTGATCCAGGCGGCGGTCCAGTTCGCCCAGCAGGTCGGCGTGTCCTCGCTTCACGTGACTTTCCCGCTGGAAGCGGAGTGGCGGGTCATGGGTGAGCAGGGTCTGCTGCTGCGCCAGGACCAGCAGTTCCATTGGGAGAACCGGGGCTATTCGACCTTCGACGACTTCCTTGGGGCTCTGTCGTCGAACCGGCGCAAAACGATCCGGCGGGAACGCCGCGAGGCGCAGGCGGGCCTGGATATCCGCATCCTCACCGGCTCGGACCTTACCGAGGACGCCTGGGACGCCTTCTTCGCCTTCTACATGGACACCGGAGGGAGGAAGTGGGGTCGCCCCTATCTGACGCGGATGTTCTTCAGCCTGATCGGCGAGAGCCTGGCCGACCGCATCGCCCTGGTGATGGCCTACCGCGACGGCCGCCCGATCGCCGGGGCGCTGAACCTGATCGGCAGGGACGCCCTCTATGGCCGGCAGTGGGGCTGCCTGGAGGACGTCGCCTTCCTCCACTTCGAGCTCTGCTACTACCAGGCCATCGAGTTCGCCATCGCGCGTGGCCTCAAGCGCGTGGAGGCCGGGGCGCAGGGCGAGCACAAGATCGCGCGCGGCTATCT
>JBKBUS010000405.1:0-481 GCA_046290035.1 Brevundimonas sp. | reverse complement strand
GCGGGTGCGCTCGGCGCACTGGATCGCCGATCCGGCGCTGAGGGAGCCGGTGGCGCGCTATCTCGAGAACGAGCGCCCGGCCGTCGAGGCCGAGATGGCGGCGCTGGCGGCGGAATTCTCGCCCTACCGCGCCTCGACCTGAGACAGGATCTGCTCAGGCGTCTCGCGGACGTGGAGGACGCGTTCGACCCAGCTGTTGTCGATGTGAACAGCGGTTCTCACCGGCTGATCGGCCACGCCCTTCAGCTCGACGATCTGGCGGACATGCTCCAGGTTGACCCACTGGACCTCGCCCTTGCCGAACTCGGTCACGCGCGCGAACCGGGCCATCAGATGTGCAGGACCCGGCCGAAAGCGTCCAGCGACGCCTCGTGCATGGCCTCGGACATGGTCGGGTGCGGGTAGACGATGCCGTGCATCTCCTCCTCCGTCGCCTCCATGGTGATGGCGGTGACATAGCCCTGGATCATCTCGGTGACTT
>JBKBUS010000058.1:0-8000 GCA_046290035.1 Brevundimonas sp. | reverse complement strand
CGGCGGCCGAGCGCGCCGGCGTCGAGCACGAGCGTCCCGCCTATCGCCCCCATGTCACCCTGGCCTATCAGCCCCGGGCGGATCGCGATCGGGTGGGCGCCTGGATGATGAACCACAACTTGCTGAAATCTCCGCCTTTCCGGGTCGACCGGTTCGGCCTCTACTCCAGCGTCCTGACCCACGACGGCAGTCGGTACGCGCTTGAGCGGGAGTATCTGTTGTGAGCGGACCCCTCATGACGGGCGGACCGACGATCGAGACGGCGCGCCTGATCCTGCGTCCTCCCGCCCTGGACGACTTCCCCCGGTGGGCCCAGTCGATGGCCCATCCCAGCGCCCGGTTCATCGGCGGCCCGCTGACGGAGGAGGCGTCCTGGCGCCCGTTCATGACCATGGCCGGGGCGTGGGCGCTGACCGGCATCGGCATGTTCTCGCTGATCGAGAAGGATACAGGCCTCTGGATGGGCCGGATCGGCCCCTGGCGGCCGCTGGGCTGGCCCGGAAACGAGATCGGCTGGGGCGTGCACCCCGAGGCCGCCGGCCGCGGCTATGCGCTGGAGGCGGCCGAAGCGGCGATGGATTACGCCTTCGACGTCCTGGGCTGGGACGACGTGATCCATTGCATCGATCCCGACAACATCCCGTCCCAGCGCCTGGCGATGAAGCTCGGATCTAGAAATCAGGGCCCCACGCGCATCCCGCCGCCGTTCGACCAGGTCGCCGTCGACCGTTGGGGCCAGACGCGGGCCGAATGGGCGATCAACCGCGGCAAGCCCGCCGCTGACCGCTCCGCTTGACGGGCGGAACACAAGCGGAACATATGCGGGCATGCCCGCCGCCGTGCACCTGGAGCTCGTATTCAGCCGTCCGGAAACGACGGCTTCGGTGACGCGCGGGGCGGCGCGGCTGATGGTCGACCTCGGCTATGCGCCGCTACTGGAGGTGGGGCTGCCGAACGGACGGCGGGCCGACGTCATGGCGCTGGGCCCGCGCGGAGAGATCGTCATCTGCGAGGTCAAGTCGGGGATCGAGGATTTCCGCTGCGATCAGAAGTGGCGCGAGTACGGGCCCTATTGCGACGCCTTCTACTTCGCCGTCGGCCCGGATTTCCCGCAGGAACTCATCGACAGCGACTGCGGCCTGATCGTCGCGGACGCGTTCGGCGGGGCGGTGCTGCGCGAGGCGCGCGCGACGCCTTTGGCCCCCGCCCGCCGCAGGGCCCTGACCCTGGCCTTCGCCAGGCTCGGCGCCATGCGGGAGGTCAGGAGCTGACGCGGGCCGCTTACCTGGGCGCGCGCTTCGCCAGGATCCGCTGCAGGGTCCGGCGGTGCATGCCCAGACGCCGGGCGGTCTCCGAGACGTTGTGGTCGCACAGTTCATAGACCCGCTGGATGTGCTCCCAGCGCACGCGGTCGGCGCTCATCGGATTGTCCGGCGGCTCCGGGGCCTCGCCTTCCTCCGTCAGCAGCGCCTTGACCACGTCGTCGGCGTCGGCGGGCTTGGAGAGGTAGTCGACAGCTCCGGCCTTCACCGCCGCCACCGCCGTGGCGATCGCGCCGTAGCCGGTGAGCATCACGATGCGGGAATCCTCGCGACGTTCGCGCAGCGACTCCACGATCTTCAGCCCGTTGCCGTCCTCCAGCCGCATGTCCAGCACGGCGAAGGCGGGCGCGGACTGGCGCAGCGCGGCCTGGGCCTCGGCGATCGAAGCGGCGGTGGTCACGGCGAAACCCCGCGATTCCAGCGCTCGACCCAACCGGTTGCGCAGCGCATTGTCGTCGTCGAGCAGCAGCAGCGACTTGTCGGGCAACGCCGCGACGCGGTCTTCGAGGTTGGTCATCCGGGCCTCCTTGAGCCGTGTAATGTCACGCCGCGACGGCCGCGCTTCAAGTGATGCGGCGATCCGCCGCCAGATCAACGGGTTGATCAAGCCCGGGTTCGAGCCGTCCGCGGGGCCAGCGGGCCGCCACGCGGGCGCCGCGATTGTCGCCTGGCCCGCCCTCGCCCACGCCCACGGTCACCTCGCCGCCGGTGCGCTCGATCAGGGTGCGGGCGATGAAGAAGCCCAGCCCCATCCCGCCCTGGCTCGGGGCCACATCAGCCTTCGGCGCCGTCTGGCCGCGTCGCGTCCGGGTGGCGGCGCGAAGCTGTTCGGCCAGCGCCCTGCGCGCCTTCGCCTGCGGGCGGCTGGTGACGTAGGGCTCGCCTAGCCGCGGCAGGATGTCGGGCGCGACCCCCGGCCCGTCGTCGACGACCTCCACGACGATCCAGCCCGCGTCGACGATGGCGGCGACCCGCACCTTGGACGCCGCGAAGTCGGCGGCGTTCTCTACGAAGGCGGAAAGGCCGTGGATCACCTCCGGCAGGCGGCGGACGCGCGGCGCGTCCTGTCCCGGCGGCGTACGGACGATGACGTCGAAGTCCAGGTCGAAGCCTCGGTGCGGCTCGACCACCTCGTTCAGCAGCGCCTTCAGCGACACGTCGGCATAGAGCCGGTCGCCCGTCTCAGGCGCCTGCGACAGCTGCTTCAGAATATCCCGGCACCGCTCCGCCTGCTGCAGCAGCAGGCGCGCATCCTCGGCGATCGGGCCTTCGGAGCGGCTGTCGCGCAGCAGCTCCTTGGCCACGACTTGAATCGTCGCCAGCGGCGTGCCCAGCTCATGCGCCGCCGCCGCCGCGAGGCCGCCGAGCGCCGCGAGACGCTGCTCCCGCTGGAGCACGTCCTGGGTGGTGGCCAGCGCCAGCTCCAGCTTCTCCGCGTCGGCCGAGACCCGCCAGGTGTAGCCGGCGGTGAAGATCACGCCGGTCACCAGCGCCAGCCAGACCCCGAACAGATAAAGCGCGGGCATCTCGATCTGCTCGCCCTGCAGCCAGGGCAGGGGCATCGACCAGAAGAACAGGGCGCTGGTCGCCGCCAGCACCACCAGTCCGAGCAGCAGCGCCTGTCGCCCCGGCAGAGACGCCGCCGCGACCGTCACCGGCGCGACCAGCAGCAGGGCGAACGGATTCTGCAGCCCGCCGGTGAGAGCGAGCAGGAGACTGAGCTGCAGGATGTCGAAACCGAGGTGCAGCGCCGTCTGCTGGCCATCGGCGAGCGCGCTCTCGCGCCCGTACAGACGCGCCGTCGCCGCCAGATTGACCAGGGCGCCGGCTCCGATCACGGCCAGACAGGCCATCAGCGGCAGATCGAAATGAAGCCATGCGACCGCGAGCGCCACGGTCGCCGTCTGCCCCGCCAGCGCCGCCCAGCGCAGCAGGACCAGCGTGCGAAGGGTCAGCCCACGGCCGCGACGCCCGCCCGCCAGCTCGCGGGTGTGGGCCAGTGCGGCCGGCCGGGACTGCGACGGTTCGGGGGGTTCAGTCGGGGTCACCACTTCCCTATAGACACCGCACGCCGCAGTGTCGGCGCGTTTGTGGACAGGTCAAGCATGCCGCGTGGTCGCATCCTTCTGTTCGCCGCCGCCTGCATCGGCGTGGCGCTGGCTCTGGCGACGGTCACGATCATCGTCGTCGGCGGCCGCTCGACCGAGGCCAACGCGGTGGTCTCCACCGGTCAGCCGGACGTCGGCGGCCCCTTCCAGTTGGTGAACCAGGACGGGCGGCCCGTGGACGAGTCCCTGCTGGAGGGGCGCTGGAGCCTGGTTTTCTTCGGCTTCACCTACTGCCCGGACTACTGCCCCACCACGCTGACGGCGCTGAAGGCGACCCTGGAGCGTCTGGGCCCGCTCGGGGAAGACATGCAGGTCGTGCTGGTGTCGGTCGATCCCGCGCGCGACACGCCCCAGGCGCTTAAGGACTATCTGTCCAACGAGGCCTTTCCGCCCGGGACCATCGGCCTGACCGGCACGGAGGACCAGGTCGCCGACGCGGCTCGCGCCTATCGGGCCCTCTACGAGAAGGTCGGGGAGGACGAGTACTACACCATGAACCACACCCTGACGGTCTATCTGATGGGGCCCGACGGCCAGTTCCGCCAGGCGCTGTCGCACGACCTCGGGCCCGAGCGCATGGCCGATGTGATCCGGCGGGCGCGTGAGAGGGGCTGACGCGCTGACGTTTCAGTGAACGCCGATAATCCTTTTGCAGGCTGAGGCGTTCTATGCTGCCGTCGCCCCCTGTTCGGCGGGGGCCGTTTTCGAAGATTCCATGCTGTATGCGCTTCATGAGCTCGCCTATCACTCGGCGAGCCCGTTCCGGATCGGGGCCCAGTGGGCCCGTGATTTCTGGAGCCACCCCTTCAACCCGGCGGCCGAGACCGCGATCGGGCGTACGGCCTATGCGTCGGCCGAACTGTTCGAAAGCCTGACCCGCCGCTACGGCAAACCGGCCTGGCGGCTG
Source organism: Brevundimonas sp. (assembly GCA_046290035.1). GTDB lineage: Bacteria > Pseudomonadota > Alphaproteobacteria > Caulobacterales > Caulobacteraceae > Brevundimonas. The sequence continues at coordinate 3,663 of JBKBUS010000058.1, read as the reverse complement.
GAGACGATCGACGTCGATGGCAAACCGGTGCGCACGACTGAACAACTGATCTGGGCTTCGCCTTGGTGTCGCCTGATCCGCTTCGCCCGCCACATCGGCGACCTGAAGCGCGCCGGAAAGCCGGCCCACGCCCCCGCAGTGCTGATCGTCGCCCCTCTGTCGGGACACTATGCGACCCTGCTGCGGGGCACGGTCGAGACGTTCCTTCAGGACCACGACGTTTACGTCACCGACTGGGTCAACGCCCGGCAGGTGCCGATGCTCGAGGGCCGGTTCGACTTCTTCGACTATATCGACCACGTCCGAACGATGCTGACTGAGATCGGGCCCCGCGCCCACGTGGTCGGCGTCTGTCAGCCGGGGCCGCCGATCCTTGCCGCCTCCGCGCTCATGGCGATGGACCAGGATCCGAACCGCCCGGCATCCATGACCTTCATGGGCTCGCCGATCGATGCGCGGCTCTCGCCGACCGTCACCAACCAGCTGGCGGAGGAGAAGCCCTTCACCTGGTTCCGGTCGAACATGATCCACACCGTGCCGCTGCCGTATCCGGGGTTCGGGCGGCGGGTCTATCCGGGTTTCGTGCAGCTCTACAGCTTCATGTCGATGAACGAGGAGCGCCACGTCGACGCTCACCGCCGGTACTTCGACAGCCTGGTGAAGGGCGACGGCGACGGGGTCGAGAAGCACGAAAGCTTCTACGACGAGTATCTCTCGGTGCTGGACCTGACCGAGGAGTTCTACCTCCAGACGATCGACATCGTGTTCCAGCAGCACCTCCTGGCGCGCGGGCTGCTCAGCCACCGCGGCCGCCACGTCGACCTGTCCGCCATCACCGATATCGGCCTGATGACCGTTGAGGGCGAGGAGGACGACATCTCCGGCGTGGGCCAGACCCAGGCTGCGCACGGCCTTTGTCCGAGCATCCCCGACGAGCGCCGGGTGCTTCACGTTCAGGCCGAAGTGGGCCACTACGGCGTCTTCAACGGCCGGCGCTTCAAGGAGCAGATCTATCCGAAGATCACGGCCTTCATCGCCGAGAATGAGCGTCTGAGTGCGGTTCCAGGACGGACAGCGGCTGCGGCTTGAGCATCCGGCGCGCGGGGATCGCGCGCCCCTGACCCTTCGCCTGTCGGTCAACCGGCGCGCCCGGCGCATCTCCGTGCGCATCGACGCCCGCGCCGGCGAAGCCGTGGTGGTGGCCCCCAGCGAGCGCGGCCTCGAACAGGCGGTGGCCTTCGCCGGCAGCCGCAGCCTGTGGATCGCCGAACGGCTGACCGCCCGGGCCCCGGGCGTGGCCGTTGCGCCCGGCGCGACCCTGACGGTGCTGGGCGAGATCGCCCGGCTGGAGGCCGTCGGCGGCGCCGGCGCGGCCCGCTTCGCCCGCGACGGGTCTCAACTGTTGATACGGGCCGGCGGCGAGGGCGAGGCCTTCACCCGCCGGGTGCTGAACCTGCTGCGGGCCGAGGCGCGCCGTCACCTGACCGACCGCACCGCCGTGCACCTGCAGACCCTCGGCCTGCCCCCCGTGACCCTGTCGATCGGCGATCCGAAGAGCCGCTGGGGCTCGTGCACGCCGCAGCGGCGGGCCATCCGCTACTCCTGGCGCATCGTCATGGCCCCGCCGGCGGTGCTCGACTATCTGGCCGCCCACGAGGTCGCCCACCTCGTCCGCGCCGACCACAGCCCGGCCTTCTGGGCCGTCGTCCACGACCTGATCGGCGACCCGACCCCCCACCGCCGCTGGCTCCGCGACCACGGCGCGACCCTGCACGCGGTGGGGTGAGGGCGGCTGGCGCCTCTTCTCCCTTCCCCCTCGAGGAGGGAAGGGCCGGGGATGGGGGTGGGAACGCGACGCAGGCCAGGGCGAGCGCCGGAGGCGGGCCGGCCTCTCGCGCCCCTCCCGGAGACGGAAGCGAACCCACCCCCACCCAAACCCTCCCCCCTCGAGGGGGAGGGCTTCGGTCACAGCTCCTTCCCGTCCCGGCGGCGGATAAGCCCTCGATCCCGCGCCGCCCCCCTGGCATGGCCGCAGAATGCGAGACGCCTATGCCAAGCGGTCGCTGTACGGGTCTTCGGCGCGCAGCCTTGCATGCTTGAATGCCACGGGCACCAGATTCCTCAGGCCCTCAAGCATCCCGACCAATCCGAAATGGCCGTGAAGCTGACGACTGGTCAAAACCATTTCCGAATTCACATGCCCCAAAGCCGCCGCCCTCCGCCAAAGCTTCAGAGCTTCGGCCTTGTTCTTCTCAACCTGCTGCCCCTTGAAATGGAGACTCCCCAAAGCCCCGATCGCTGGCGCATATCCATGCTCTGCAGCCAACCGGAGAAGCAGCAACGCTTGCTCAGGCTCCCCGGAATGCAAATGGCCAAGTCCAAGACCATAGAGCGCCCTTATTGAACCCGCTCCGATGGCCTCCTGATACCAGAGCTTTGCGCACCGAAAGTCCTGCACATAGACCCAGCCGCCTATCCTCAGCTCATCCGCAATGAAGAGCATGCTGAGGATTGATCCTTGGTCTGCCAGCGACTCGAGTGTTTCGATGGCGCCGGGCTCTTGGTTGTCCAGGGCGGCGCGGGCCAGCTCGTACTCCCCCGCCCACGGATCGCGTGGTTCGACCGTAGGGTAAGGCCGGCCCAGTCCATCGGTTTTGGGTTCCGGATCCAAAGGCATCTACCCCGCCAATATCGCACGCCCGACATTCAACCATAGGCGCCACGATCGGAGCCGCGCAAATCGCCGTGCGAGAAACGGACAAGTCGCCTGCCGACCCCGCAGACTTCTTCCACGAGAAGGCGGAAGCGCCCTGCCCCTTCTCCTCCCCCGCGCGCGGGGGAGGAATGAAGCGCTAGAAAAACAGCGGCTCGGCTCTCTTTTCCGGCGGCGGCGCGGGCTCGGGGCGCTGATCCGGCGGCGCCTGCGGCTGGGGCGCGGTCGGGCGCACCACCGGGCGGTCCGGCGCGGGCGCAGGCTCGGACTCGGGCGCCATCTCGACATAGGGCTCGCCGACGTCGTCCTCGCCCGCCAACTGTCCCAACAGGTCGCCGACAGGATCGGGCGGCGCCCAGCCTTCGGGCATGGCGGGACCGGACGGGATCGGCTGAACGTTCAGTCGCGGCAGGGCCGCGTCCATGAATCCCTTCCAGATGGCGGCGGGCGACTGGCCCCCGGTGACGCCGCGCATCGGCGTATTGTCGTCCTTGCCGACCCAGACGGCGACGGTGAAGCCGCCGGTGTAGCCGACGAACCAGGCGTCCTTGTAGTCCGAGGTCGTGCCCGTCTTGCCCGCGACATCCCGGCCGGGGATGGCGACGGCGCGCGCGGTGCCGCGCTGGACCACGCCGCGCAGCATCTCGTTCAAGTAATAGAGGTGCGGGTTGTTGATCGCCTGCACGCCCGCCTCGCCTCGGTTCGAGCGCTGATAGATGACGCGACCCTGCGGCGTGCGGATGCGCGTGATGCCGTGCGCCTCCACCCGGCGGCCGCCGTTGGCGAAGGCGTCATAGGCTTGGGCCATCTCCAGCGGGCTGACCTCGACCGCGCCCAGCGCCATGGCCGGCTCCAGCCCGATCCTGCTGGTGATCCCCAGGCGGCGACCGGCGCGGGCGACGGAGTCGCGCCCCACCTCGTCGGCCACGCGGGCGGCCACGGTGTTGGTC
>JBKBUS010000057.1:0-8033 GCA_046290035.1 Brevundimonas sp. | reverse complement strand
TGAAGTTCGAGAGCGAGATGCGCGCCGGCGCGACGCCGCCCGTGGCCGCGCAACGGTTGACGGTGCTGGCCCGCCTGCAGAAGGGGGTGCGGGCCGCCGCGCTGGGCGAGCGTGACGAACAGCAGATTCTCGAAGCCATCGGCGCCGTGGGCGGGGTGGTCGAGGCGGAAGGCCGGCTGGTCGCCCAGCTGGGCCGCTCGCCCGCGCCCGCGCATCAGAAACTGTCGGCGCTGCTGAAGCTAGCGGCCGGCGAGACCGCCCCCTCCGGCCCGGCCGCCGACCGCGCCAAGGCGGAGGCGATGCGGCTGTTCAGGGCTCCGGAGACCCGTGCCCAGATCACGGCCGAGCCGAACACCCTTCCGGCGCTGAAACCCCTGATGCAGGCGGCCGGCCTGGCGGCGTGACCGCTCAGCCCTTCACCACCACCTCGCCCCGGATCGAGTTGGCGATATAGCAGAGTCTATGCGCCTGATCGTGGAGCTGGAGCAGCGCCTCCGGCGACGGCGGATCGCCCGCCCAGTCGATGCGCGGTTTCAGGGTCACCCGGGTCACCGACTTGCGGCCGCGGTCGTCCGTCCCGAGCAGGGCCTCGGCTCGATCGGCGTAGCGATCGACGACAAACCCCGCCTTGGCCGCCAGCGCCAGGAAGAACAGCATGTGGCAGCTGGCCACGGCCGCGGCGAGCGCCTCCTCCGGGTCGACCGCCGCCGGATCCGACATCGGGACCGGGACGCTGGTCGGGGCCGAGGACGCCGCGACTTCCGCCCCGCCGTCGAAGCGCCAGGCATGGGCGCGGCTGTATGTCTGATCGAGGAAGGGCTGGTCGCCCCGAGCCCACTCGATCTCGGCGACGTGCAGGCTCATCGCGCCCGCCAGAAGCCGACGATGTCCTTCACTTCGGCGACCGTCACCTCCGCGATGGCGCGGGCCTGTTCGGCGCCCTTCTCCAGCGCCCGGTCGATTTCGGCCGGGTCGGCCATCAGGCGGCGCATCTCAGAGGTGACCGGGGCCAGCGCCTCCACCGCCAGTTCGGCCAGCGCCGGCTTGAAGGCGCCGAAGCCCTGGCCGCCGAAGCGGGCGATGACCTCGGCGGCCGTGCTGTCCGACAGGGCGGCGTAGATGGCCACCAGGTTCTTCGCCTCGGGCCGGCCGTCGAGCCCCTCCACCGTCTCCGGCAGCGGCTCCGGATCGGTCTTGGCCTTGCGGATCTTGGCGGTGATCGCGTCGGCGTCGTCGGTCAGATTGATGCGCGACTGGTCCGACGGGTCGGACTTCGACATCTTGGCCGCGCCGTCGCGCAGGCTCATCACCCGCGTCGCGGGCCCCTGGATCACCGGCTCCGGCAGGGGGAAGTAGCCGGGCCGGCCGAAGTCGGTGTTGAACTTGGCGGCGATGTCGCGGGTCAGCTCCAGATGCTGCTTCTGGTCCTCGCCGACTGGCACCTCGGTCGCCTTGTAGAGCAGGATGTCAGCGGCCTGGAGCACCGGATAGGTGTAGAGCCCGACGGACGCGCGCTCCTTGTGCTTGCCGGACTTCTCCTTGAACTGGGTCATCCGGTCCAGCCAGCCGAGGCGGGCGACGCAGTTGAAGACCCAGGCCAGCTCCGCGTGCTGAGGCACCGCCGACTGCGGAAAGATCACCGCCTTGTCGGGGTCGAGACCGGAAGCGATGTAGGCCGCCGCGATCTCGCGCGTCTGGGCCGTCAGCACCGCCGGGTCCTGCCAGACCGTGATGGCGTGAAGGTCGGCCACGAACACGAACAGCGGCGCTTCGTCCTGAAGCGAGACGAAACGCTTCAGCGCGCCCAGATAGTTCCCCAGGTGCAGGGCGCCCGAGGCCTGGATGCCGGACAGGATGCGGCGCGGGCCCTGATAGGCGGGCGGAGAGGCGTGGTCGATCATCAATCCAGTCCGGTGGTCGGGGGCCCGCCCGGCTCGCGGCGAAGGGCCGACTTCAGCTCGGACAGGCTGGCGGCCCGGAAAAGCACGACCGCGAGCGCATAGACAAGCCCGCCCGCGCCGACGATCAAAAGAACGGCGATCTCCTTGGTCAGCAGATCCGACAGCCGTGCATAGTTGACGCCCGCCGCGAACAGCACCGAGCCCATGGCCGCGACGGCCAGGCCGATCCGCACCAGCCGCGCTGTGAAGGCCGCCGACGGCCGCCAGGCGTCCTCGCGGATCAGCGTCGAGCCGAGGAGGCCGACATTCAGCCAGGCTGCGGCGCTGGTAGCGATGGCCAGGCCGATCACCCCGTCCTCGCCCATGGACCTGAAGCCGAAGAACAGGGCGGCGCCCAGCGCGATGTTGGCGATGACCGAGGTCACGGCGTAGCGCATCGGCCGGCGCGTATCCTGACGGGCGAAGAAGGGCGGGGTCAGCACCTTGGCCAGCACGAAGGCCGGTACCCCCCAGGCGAACTGGCGCAGCACCTCGGCCGTGCGCGCCGCGTCCGCCGAGGTGAAGGCGCCGCGCGTGGCCGTCGCGTCGATCAGCACGAAGGGGATGACGAACAGGGCCGCCGCCGCCGGTAGGGTGAAGGCCATGGCCAGCGCCGCGCCCTCGTCCATGGTCCTCTGCCCGGTCTCATGGTCGGCGGCGACGAAGGCGCGGGTCAGACGCGGGACCAGCGCCAGGCCGATCGCCACGCCCACCAGGCCCAACGGGAGCTGGTAGAGCCGGTCGGCGTTGTAGAGCACCGATCGGGCGCCCTCGTCCGAGCCCGACAGCACCTGGCTGACCAGGCTGTTCAGCTGCATCGCCCCGCCCGCCAGGGCGCCGGGAATGGCGATCCGGATGGTGCGCTTCACCGCAGGCGTCAGGCGCGGCGCCTTCAGCCTGAGCCGCACGCCCAGCCGCCGCACCCCCCACCACAGGAGCGCCGCCTGCAGCACGCCCGAGACCGTCACCGCGGCGCTCGTGACCAGCAGCAGCGTCGACTGCGCCACCTCGACGCCGACCAGCGGCGCCGCCAGCGGGATCAGGGTGCACAGGTTCAACAGCACGGGCACGCCCGCCGACAGGGCGAATTTTCCTGCCGTGTTCAGCACGCCTGACAGCAGGGACGCCAGGGTCATGCAGGCCAGATACGGCATGGCCAGCTGGGTGGCGATCACCGCCAAACTCAACACCTCCGGATCTTCGCGATAGGCGGACAGCAAAAGCGGCATCAGCCAGGGCAGGGCGATCTGCATGGCGATGCAGAAGCCGGCCACGAAGGCGATCATGAAGGCCGCCGCTTCTGAGGCCAGCCGCGCCGCGGCCTCTTCGCCGTCCCGCTCCCGGGCCTCGCCGTACAGGGGCACGAAGGCCTGGGCGAAGGCCCCCTCCGCGAACAGCCGCCGGAACAGGTTGGGCAGCATCAGGGCGGTGGTGAAGGCGTCCATCATCGGCCCCTGGCCGAAGCGCGCGGCCAGGAACAGGTCGCGGGCGAACCCCAGGATGCGGCTGCCCAGGATCAGGATCGACTGGACCAGGGTGTTGCGCGCGAGGCTCATGACGGCTTCCGGGAAGGACCCGTCCGCCTTAGCTTGCTTCGGCGGCGCTGGATACGGCCGGACGGCGGCGTCGCCGGCGCTTCAGCTCCGACACGTCCCGCGCGCTGGCCCGCGCCCGGATCAGAGGCGCGCCGGAAGGCAGGGGCGGGCCTTCCTCCAGCACCGCCTCGAGGGCGGTCTGAAGCCGGTCCAGCGCCGCCTCCGACGACAGCTTCCGCCCCTCGGCGTCGGTGACGTAGAAGCTGTCCACCGCCCGTTCGCCGAAAGCCGCGATGTGGGCGGATCGGATGGAGACGTCCTGCTCCGTCAGTGTCCGAGCGAGGTCGGCCAGCAGGCCCGGCCGGTCGGCGCCCGACACCTCCACCACGGTGGCCCGGGGGCTGGTCTCGGTGTCGATCATCACCACCGGTCGGACCTCGAAGGCGGCGCGCCGACGGCTGACCGGCTGGACCTCCAGCGCGCGCAGCTGACGCCGGCCCAGCGCCGCCGCCTCCAGGGACGCCTTGAGTCCCGGCAGACGCCTGGCCTCCGCCTGGCCGTAGGGGGCGCCGGTTCCGTCCTGAATCTGGAACACGTCCAGCGCCCAGCCGTCGTCCGTGGTCGCCACCCGCGCCCCGGCCACATCCGCGCCGGACGCCGCCAGCGCCTCGGCCAGATCGGCGAACAGCCCCGGCCGGTCGCGGGCGGCCACCGCGACCTCCGTGACGTGAGCGCTCTCGTCGGCGTCGGCCGGCCCCTTCTTCTGAGCCTGGGGGGCCCGCACCTTCACCGCCGCGCCTGTCGCCTGCGCCGCCTCCAGAAGACCGGGGTGGTCGGCCAGCGGATCTGCGCGTTCCAGAGTCTCGCCGCGGAACAGCGCCTCCACCTGGCCGTAGAGGTCGCGCATCAGCCGGCCCTTCCAGCTGTTCCACACCCCCGGCCCCACCGCCCGGATATCGGCCACGGTGAGCACCAGCAACAGCCTTAGCCGTTCGGGATCGCCGACCAGCTCGGCGAAGGCCCGCACCGTCGCCGGGTCCGACACGTCGCGCTTCTGGGCGTAGTCGGAAAGGGCCAGATGGTGACGCACCAGCCAGACCACCTGTTCGATCCGCCGACCGTCGACCCCCAACCGTTCGCAGGCCCGGCGCGCGGCGATGGCCCCGTCCTCCAGCTGGCCGCGCTCGCCGCCCTTGCCCACGTCGTGCAGCAGCATGGCCAGGAACAGCGCCTCCCGGTCGGCGATGCGGTGTACGATCTCCGACGCCAGCGGATGGTCGTCCTTCAGCCGTCCGGCGGCGATGTCGGCGATCACCCGGATGGCCTGAAGCGTGTGCTCGTCGACCGTATAGGCGTGGTACATGTTGAACTGGGTCTGGCCGACGATCCGGCCCCATTCCGGCAGGAAGCGGCCGAGCAGCCCGGTCTCGTTCATCAGCGTCAGGGCCCTGTACGGGTTCTCCCCGTGGGCCAGCACGTGCAGGAAGGCCGCCGCCGCCCGCGGATCCCGCCTCAGCGACGGAGACACCGACGGCAGGGCCCGGATCACGGCCGCATAGGCGTCCGGATGAAGGTCCAGGTCGTGGGCGTCGGCGGTGACGAACAGCTCGATCAGCTTGACCGGGTCGTCGGCGAACACCTCCGACCCCGTCACCGAAAGCCGGCCGGCGTCCTCGACGAAGCCTGCGACGCCCAGCTTCCTGGACTTGCGCGGAAGCAGTCGCGACAGGCTGAGCGCCGTCTTCTGATGCCGCGCCTCCAGCTTGGCGGACATGGCGCGGGTCAGGGCGCCGACGTCGCGCGCCACCTGGAAATAGCGACGCATGAACCGCTCGACCGCCGGCTCGTCGCCGCGCCCGCGCCAGCCCATCCGCCGCGCCACCTCCGGCTGCAGGTCGAAGGACAGGGTCTCCACCGCCCGGCCGGCCGCCAGATGCAGATGCGCCCGCACCCGCCACAGGAAGTCGAAGGCGAACTCGAAGGTCCGCCGCTCCCGCGCGGTCAGGAGATCGTCCATCACCCGCTCGCCCAGGGGGCTCTCCGGCGCCAGGGCCCGGGCGATCCAGAACAGGGTGTTGAGGTCCCTCAAGCCCCCCTTGCCATCCTTGACGTTGGGCTCGACCTTGTAGCGGACGGCTCCCGCCTTCTGGTGACGGGCGTCGCGCTCCTCCAGCTTGGCGGCGATGAAGAGCCGCGGATCGGCGCGGCTGACCTCGTTTCTGAACTTCTCCAGAAAGCCCTCGGCCAGCGCCGGGTCCCCCGCCAGCCATCGCGCTTCGAGAAGGGCGGTCCGGACCGTCATGTCCTGGCGCCCGATCGACAGGCTCTCGTCCACCGACCTCACCGCCGAGCCGACCTTCAGCCCCAGGTCCCACAGGACATAGAGCATGAACTCCACCACCGACTCCGTGCGGGCCGTGGTCTTCCAGGGGCGCAGGAACAAGAGGTCGAGGTCGGAGAAGGGCGCCAGCACGCCGCGCCCGTAGCCGCCGACCGCCAGCACTGACAGCCGCTCGGCCTCCGTCGGATTGGGCGCCGGATAGAGGACCTCGGTGGTGAAGCTCCACAGCGCCCGCACCATCTCGTCGGCGGCGCCCGAGAGCAGCCGCGCCACCTCCACCCCGCCGGCCCCGGCTTCGAGCTTGCGGAACGCTCGGGCTCGCCCGGCCTCGTGCTGGGCCTTCAGCGCCTCGGCGACGGCGGCGCGGACGTCGGGCGCCTCGGCGAGGTCCGGGGACAGGGTCATCGGGGGGCCGCCAGGCCCTTCAACCTGTAGAGCGCCTCCAGCGCCTCGCGCGGGGTCAGGTCGTCGGGCTCGATCGCCCGCAGCGCGTCGTCGATCGCCGAAGTCGGCGGCGGGGCCGGCGGCTCGGCCACGGCGAACAGGGGCAGGTCGTCCAGCCGGGCCTTGGCCGTGGCCTGGCCCTCCAGCCGCTCCAGCACCTCGCGCGCACGGGCGACCACCGCGCCCGGCACGCCCGCCAGCCGCGCCACCTGGACCCCGTACGACCGGTCCGCCGCGCCGGGCCTGGCCTCGTGCAGGAAGACCAGCTCGCCGTTCCACTCCTGCGCCCGCATCGACAGGTTGCAGACATGGTCGAGCCGCCCCTCGAGCTCGGCGAGCTCATGATAATGGGTGGCGAACAGGGTGCGCGCCCGGCTAGCCTCGTGCAGGTGCTCCGCCACCGCCCAAGCGATGGCCAGCCCGTCATAGGTGGCGGTGCCGCGCCCGATCTCGTCCAGCACGACGAAGCTCCTCGCCGTCGCCTGGGTGAGGATGGCGGCGGTCTCGACCATCTCCATCATGAAGGTCGATCGGCCCCGCGCCAGGTCGTCGCCGGCGCCCACCCGGCTGAACAGCCGATCGACCACCCCCAGCCGCATCGCGGCGGCGGGCACGAAGGCCCCGGCCTGGGCCAGGATCACCAGCAGCGCGTTCTGGCGCAGGAAGGTCGACTTGCCGGCCATGTTCGGGCCTGTGACGATCGCCAGCCGCGCGCAGCCCTCGCCTGAGCCGTCCAGTCGGCAAGGGTTCGGCGTGTAGGGCAGGCCCTCGGCCTTCACCGCCGCCTCGACCACCGGGTGGCGGCCCGCCTCGACGAAGAAGCAGGTGGTGTCGTCCACGACTGGACGCACCGCGCCGACTTCCTCGGCCCACTCCGCCAGCGCGGCGTGGGTGTCCAATGCCGCCAGCGCCTCGGCGACGGCGCCCAGCGGTTCGGCCAGCGCCTCGACGCGTCCACGCCAGGCCTCGAACACCTCGGCCTCGAGCGCCAGCGCCCGGTGCCCGGCCTGGCTGATCTTCGCGTCCAGTTCCGACAGCTCCACGGTCGTGAAGCGCACCTGGTTGGCCAGCGTCTGTCTGTGGATGAAGGGGCTGTCCGGGCTAGCGCGCATCAGGGGCTCGGCCGCCTTCGCGCTGGCTTCCAGGAAGTAGCCCAGCACGGCATTGTGCCGGACCTTGAAAGGCACGCCGGCCTCAGCGACCGCGCGGGCCTCCAGCTCGGCCACCACCTTGCGGCTGTCGTCCCTGAGCGCCCGTGCGGCGTCCAGCTCGGGCCGGAAGCCCGGCAAGACGAAGCCTCCATCCCGCGCCAGATGCGGCGGCGCCTCGATGAGCCCCTCGTTCAGCTCGGCGAGTAGCGCGCCGGTCTCGGCCGTGGGCGTCAGGGCCGCCAACGCCCGGGCGATCTCCACGGGCGGGCCCGCCAGGGGTTCGCCCGCCTCCAGCATCCGCGCCGCCAGTCCCTCCGCGGTCGTCAGGCTGGCGCGCACCGCCGCCAGATCACGCGGCCCGCCTCGTCCCAAACACAGCCGCGTCGCGGCCCGGGCCAGGTCCGCCGAGCCGCGCAGCAGCTCTCGCACGTCGCGCCTCAGCTCTCGCCGCTCCAGAAACCACTGGACCGCGTCCAGCCGGGCGTTGATCCGGTCCGGGTCTGTCAGGGGGCGGGCGATCCGCTCCGCCAGCGCCCGAGCCCCGCCCGAGGTCGCCGTTCGATCGATGCAAGCCAGCAGCGATCCCTCCCGCTCGCCCCTTTGGGTTCGGTCGATCTCCAGG